>JAMCWS010000171.1 GCA_023480605.1 bacterium | reverse complement strand
GCCCCGCCTCGGCTTCCCCCCGCGCCAGCAACCCCGCCGCGCCGGCCAACCCCAGCAGCGCGCCGGCCGCCATGCCGCCCGCCCCCGCCGCCGTAGCCAGCCTCGGCGACCGGCGCGCCCCCAGGGCGGCGAATCCGCCGGTCATCATTACGCACAGCGCGTAGAGAATGAGGGACATCGACGTTCCTTTTTCAATTTTGCGGTCGGCTGTGCCGATCGATCGCCGCGGCGAATGGGCCTATGCCATCGCCGCGGTCGCGTTCGGCGGCGCATTGGCGGAGGCCGTCAGTTTGCCTTCCGCGTGGCGAACCCCAAGGAGGATCTCCTCCGGCGAGCCCCGATGAAGCAGGATTTTTTTAAACAGCGGCTCGCGCAAAACGAACATTAACCGCGAAAGCAGCCCCAGGTGCGCCGGAACGGTCGGGCTGATGAGGGTAAACAGGATGTCGACCGACCGGCCGTCGAGCGCGGCGAAGTCGATCGGGTGCGTCAGAAAACAAAGCGTGATCGACGGCCCGTGACCGCCCAGGACGATCGGATTGCGCGGGTGCGGTATTGCGATTCCCTCGCCGACGGCCGTCGACCCCATCGCCTCGCGCGCCAGCAGGACTTCGAGCAGCCGGGCGCGCTCGATCCCCGCCGGCAGGCGCAGCCGTTCAACCACGTCGGCCAGCACCGCCGCCTTGTCCTCGCCGCCGACGTCATAGTGAATCCCGCCCGCCTCGATCGCGTCGGCCAGGCTGCTCGCGCCCGCACCCGGCGACCCCTCGGGTCCCGGCGCGAGCGTCACTCGCCGCGCGGCGGCCCACTCGAGCAGTTCGGTGCGGTTAAAATGATATCGGCCGTTGACGCGGTATGCGGGAAGATCGAGTGACTTGATCCAGCGATGCACCGTTTTTTCGGAAACGCTGAACAGGCGGGTGACGTCGACAACCGTAAGGTTCATGGGCTTTCGCTACAGCAAATATGCCGGGCCCCGCGACTCGCGGACCGCCGGGCAATAGACAAACCGCAACATCTATATTCATTCGCCGGGTCATTGTCAATGCCGTTTTACCGCCACGGCCAGGCGGCCAGGCAGCGTTGCACCTCGCTTCGCGTTCGTGTTCTTGCGCGTAATCGTGCTCGTAAACGTGACTGTAATCGTGCGCGTGTACTGTTTCACGCGTAATCGTGACCGTTCTCGTATTCGCGGTCCAAACCTAAACGATGCCGCATTTTTTTTGTAATTTTTCGCTTGACTGATCCGTCATACTGTCATATACATCTATGACAGATGGGAACGGCCATGTATATCGAACTCAATTACAAATCCGGCAAACCGTCGTATCTGCAAATCATCGAGCAGGTTAAACTCGCTCTGGCCACGGGGGCGCTGCGGCCGGGCGACCAGCTTCCCTCGATCCGCGCCCTGGCCGAGCAGCTGCGCCTCAACCGCAACACCGTGGCCAAGGCCTACGGCGAACTGGAGCACGAGGGCGTCGTCGTGACCGAGCCCGGCCGCGGCGTCTTCTGCGGCGCCGAGGGCACGCAACTCGACGGCCACGCCCGCCGCCGCATCCTGGCCCAGGCCCTCGACGGCGTCATCGTCCAGGCCTGGCACCTGCGCATCGACGACCGCGAACTGGCCGCCCTGCTCAAGGAACGTCTGGCCGCTTTCCAGGGCCGGTTGAGGGAGAGAGATTAGCCACGAAATGACACGAAAAACATGTAAGAGAGCCGATATGAGGAATACGATGGGCGATTGTTACTCAACGTTGTAAATCATTGTGTCGCATCTACTTCGTGCCTTTGCGCCTTTGCGAGACATCTATTCGTTCTCACGCAAAGCCGCAAAGACGCGATACCACAAAAGTAAAAACCGGCCTGTAAAAGGCGATTGTCATTTTCCTCCTCTTTTCGTGTTCTTTCGTGTGTTTTCGTGGCTAAAAACGCTGTTTTAATAATCCAAGGAGGCCATCGATGAGCGCCATTGCGCCGTCGCCCAATGCCATTGAAATCGAAAACCTGTCGCGGCGGTTCGGCCATACCGAGGCCGTACGCGATCTCATTCTCACCGTGCGGCCCGGGCGCTGCTACGGCCTCTTCGGCCGCAACGGCGCCGGCAAGACGACCACGATCAAGTGCCTCCTCGGCCACCTGCGCCCAACCGCGGGCGCCGTGCGCGTCTTCGGCCTCGACCCCCGGCGCGACGAGGTCGGCGTCAAGCGCCACATTGGCTACGTCCCCGAGCAAATCGGCTTTTACCCGTGGATGACGGCCCAGGGGATGCTCGATTACGCCGCCTCGTTCCGCCCCCGCCAGTGGAACCGCGCCCTGGAGCGCGAGTTGATGGGCCGCTTCGGCCTGGAGCCGCGCAAGAAGATCAAGGCCATGAGCAAGGGGATGCGGGCGCAGCTTTCGCTCATCTGCGCCATCGCCGCCGAGCCCGACCTGCTGCTGCTCGTCCATTGGACAAAGTAATCCGACCCGATCGTCCGGCGCGAGTTCATCGAAACGGTCATCGGCGCCTACCAGGAGGGCGCGCCCGAGCGGCGCACCGTCTTCGTTTCGACCCACCTCATCGGCGAATTCGAGGGCCTGATCGACGAGTTCACGATCATCGACCAGGGCCGCGAACTCATCACGATGGAAGCCGACGCCGCGCGCGGGCGCTACAAGAAGATCCGCCTGCGGTTCGTCGACGCGCCGCCGGCGATTGAGCCGGAAGCGGGGATTCTGAGCGTCCGCGCCAACGGCCGCACGGTGGAACTCCTGACCGACGGCGCCGCCCCCGAACTCGCCGCCCGCTTGCGCGCGCTCAACCCCGAAGATCTCACCGAGGAATCGCTCACGCTGGAAGAGATCTTCGTCGCCACGGGCCAGGCTGCCCGCGCGGGGGAGGCGGAATCATGATGCGACGGATCTGGAAAGAACTGCGCGAAATGGCACTCTACGGATCGATCCTTATGATTGGCACGTTCGCGTGGGGATTACCGATTATCCATTGGTATACATCACGATTCCCACAATCCTACGGAAATATGGAGGAGATCCATAACTTCGCTTTTCGCCTCCACAATACGGGGTCGGATTACTTTGTCCAATGGACGGGTTGGTATACGGCGATGGAGTATATACTCATGCTTCTGATCGCCGTAAATATGTTTGGATCTGAACATCGTGATGGTACGCTCGCACGTCTTCTATCACAGCCCATCGCACGGCGGCGGATCATTCTGGAAAAGATCGCGGCTTACGGGGTTGTGATGATTGCCGTCATCTCAATACATCTGGCGGTTGCTTCTCATTTCTTCTTTTATCTTCAAGGCGTGATTGCCGAATACCTTCCGAAGTTCAGACTGAGTATCGCAGTGCCTCCAGCCAGTCCGTGGGCAGCTAAAACTTTTATCCAGTGGGGGCTGCCCGCAATCGCGATCAATCTGGCTGCCGGGGTCATCGCATTGGCGCACGGCCTTCCGGCGTCGCTCTTCATCCGTCAGACGCATACGGCCTTCTGGGCCGCACTGGTGTTTCCGATTGGGGTTGCCATGCTTCTTTTGCCGTTCGCGAATGTTAGTATAAACTCATTACAGATTGGCCTGACGATCGAGGGAAACATCGGTTTCGTGTTGATTGTGGGATTTTCGTGCCTGTGGACGATGGTGATGTTGACGATCGCCTGGCTCAAGTTCAAGCGCCTGGAGGTGTAGCGACATGTTCTGGCAACTGCTCAAGAAGGAATACCATCTCCAGCGCTCGAGCCTGATGTTCGCCCTTGCGGTATTATTAATTTGGGGCGTGCTGATGGGGCTCGCGCCGCGGGCCGAAAATTATCTTATTCCCAATCAATTGACCATGGGCCAGCTTGTGAGCCTGATGCAGGCGTTTTTCGTCGGGCCGTGTTTGCTGGGGCTGGCGCCGCTGTTCGTGGGCGCGGCGCTGGTGGCCGAGGAGCGCAAGCTGCGCGTCTGGGACTGGCACCTGAGTCTGCCCGGCTCGCGCCGCCGGCAATGGGCGCTGAAGCTCGCAGTGGGGGCGGCCATCACGCTCGTCCTCGCCCTTTTCGTCCAGCCCGCACTCGACCGCGCGTTGACCCACGCCCTCGGCGGCCGGGGCGACCCCTTTCCGCTGCCGATACACTACCTTCACCTCAACGGCGCTTACGTCTGGCTGCCGCTCCTTCTCATGGTGGCCGGGGCGTTCGTCTCGTCGATGGCGTCGGATCCCTACAAAGCCTTCTTCGGCGGACTGGTGGCTTTCGGCGCGGCGCTCGCCTGCACGCGGCTGGTCGACCCGGCCGGCCTGTTGCTCATGCCCTATGCGAGCGCGATGACGGTCAGGAACGGCGTCCCGTTCATGATCCGCCCGTTCGATCCGCTCCTGCCCATCGGCCTCGCCGCCGCGCTGGGCGGGCTGGCGTGGTTCAATTTCCGCTGCGAGGGTTTCCGCTGGCGGCGCTTCCTTGCCGAAGTGGCGGGCCTGATCGTTCTATCCTGCGCGGTCTCCTGGGCGGTTCTGCGATTCGAGTTCGATCCCATGCCCCTGCTCACCCAGCAGACCCGCGAGGTGGAGCCGCGCATTTTGAACAACCGCCGCGACCTGGGCGAAGAGAAGCCGTCGGTCAACTGGACGGCCATCAGGCCGTTGCTGGTCAAGCGCTCGGTGCTCGACCTGGCCATGCGCCTTCATCCGCGGTGGGCGAGCGAATTCTATGGCCCCCGGATGTTCGGCCATCTCTACCGCATCCCCGGCACCTCGCGACTGCTGGCCGAAGTCTACAGCTTCCCCGGCTATTTCGGGACGAACGAACCCACCGGCTGGGCGCAGGTCATCGAGATCGACGTGACCACGCGCCACCTCCGCCCCATCTACCAAGTGTGGGGCCGCGTCGGCGGCGTTTATCCCGAATCCAGGTCATTCGTCATCGATTCCTTCCGGCACAACTACCTGGTCACCGACTGGCTCCTGCCGATCCGCGTGGGGGGATTGTTCTGGAATATCTGGGCGTCCGGCAAGGGCCTTCGTTCGTATGGTTGGGGGTCTTATCCCTTTGCATCGTCCGACAAGAAGATCGTCGTCGATGGGCAATCAATCTCATACGAAAGTCTTAATCCGGTCGATGATGCTGTCGGATACTCCCAATTATTCATCAAGCGAGCGCCCGCGTATGAGACCTGGCTGATTCGCCGTCAACCGGACCATTCGTGGACCCGTATTGACCAGCAACGCGGCTATATGCACTACATCGTCTCCACGGATGGCAAATGGTATGCGCGCGCCAGCCGCACGGATACGGGCTATGGATCAAAACCGATTACGATTCTATCCGCGGATCACGCCACTTCATGGACGCTCGCTAATCCGAATGGGAGCCTGTTTCTCGGCAATAACAACGTCGAATACTTATGGGATGTCCCGGTTGCGGATTTGCTAGGCGCGAACTCAATTCGGGCCATGCCCGTCTCACCCGACGGCCGCTTCCTGGCTTTCTTGCGCACGACCACCATCAAGGTGGACGTCGACGACAAACCGACCGATACGGGCTACCCGGAATCGCTGCAATTCTGCGCCCTGGACCTGCAATCAGGTCGGGAGTATGTTCTAATGGATATTCCGCTGGATATTCCGCTTGACCGACAGGTTCGAGAGCAATTCAAAAGGCAGATGCAGAACTGGTTGTGGTCGCGCTGGAATAACGAGGAGGGTCCGCGTTGGGCGGGGGGCGGAAGGCGCAACCAGTTTCCTCCGCCCATGAATAGCCCGGACTTCCCGCGTTACCATCAGTCGTTTCCGCCGATGGTCTGGGCGCCGACGGGGAACCGGCTGGCGATTCTCTACGGCGGACAGGCTCTCATCTACCGGTATTATCCGGAATACACGATCCGCTTTCCGCCGCAGACCAACCGGCCGTCGGAAGTGAAGAAGGATCTATTCGTCGTCGAAAACGGGGCGGACCTAACCGGTTTCGAGGCAAGCGACCTCGCCTTCTGGGACGACCAGACCCTCCTGGCCTGGGGCGACCTGGGGCTGTTCCGGATTAGTTTGGACAAGACTAAATAACATAAAAATACAATATATTAACCGCGGAGACGCAGAGGCGCGGAGAATAAACAGAAAAGGGTAGATACTTCTGTTGTTTCTCCTCTGCGCCTCCGCGTCTCTGCGGTTCAAATTGCGATTCACAAACCCCACGGAACCGGTTGCCAATGCCCCGCGGCTGGAGTAAAAAGAGTCAATGATTTTAGGCCTCAGCCTCAATGCCCCAGACCGCATGCAAAGGAACCGGACCCATGATCACGCCCGCCGATCGCCGTCGCGCGTTGTCGCGCCTTGTCAACCGACTCTGGCTGCCGACCCTGGCCGCCATGGGCATCCTGAGCGCCGGAGGCGCGCGCGGCCAGGCGCCCGCCAGTTCTGGTCCCGCGGGGGGGACTGCTGTCCAGCCCGGCGCCCCGAGTCCGGCGCCGATCAACCCGGGCGTCCCCTGGCCGGCGACCGACGCCCTCGGCCGCAGCCTGCCGCTGGCCGGCGAGGGAAGCGACGCCGTCCCCGCCCCGCGCGCCGACCGTTTCGTCGGCATCTTTTACTTCCTGACGCTGGGCGAGCATGTGCCCGGCCCCTATGACATCACGAAGATCTTCGCCGCCGACCCCGACGCGATGAGCAAGCCCGACGCCCCCTACTGGCAGCCGCGCGGCCCTTATTTCTGGGGCGAACCGCTCCTGGGCTATTACAACACCCGCGATCCGTGGGTTTTGCGCCGCCACGCGAACCTGCTGGCCGACGCCGGCGTCGACACGCTCATCTTCGACACCACCAATCGCGTCACCTATCCGGACACCTACCTGAAGCTCTGCGAAGTGTTCGATCAGGTTCGCAAAGATGGTGGGCGCACGCCGCAGCTTTGCTTCATGGTCAACACCAAGGCCGGCGAAACCGCCGACGACCTCTACAACACGCTCTACAAGCCGGGTCTTTACCGCGACCTCTGGTTCATCTGGCAGGGAAGGCCGCTGATGATCTGCGATCCCAAAGAGGCCAGCCCCGAGGTCAAGGCCTTCTTCACCTTGCGCAAGGCCCATTGGCCCTTCACGCAGGTCAATACCCCCTACGCCTGGCACTGGGAAGCCGCCTACCCTCAGGTCTACGGTTACACCGACGATCCCGCCAAGCCCGAACAGGTGAACGTTTCGGTGGCGCAGAACCTGCGCGCCAGCGACGGCAAGGTCACCGACATGAGCCGGGGCGACGCGCGCGGCCGCAGTTTCCACGACGGCGCCTGGGACAAAACTCCCGGCGCAATCAACTGGGGCCTGGATTTCGCCGAGCAATGGAAACGGGCCTACGAGCTCGATCCGCCTTTTGTCATGGTCACCGGCTGGAACGAATGGACCGCCGGCCGGTGGAAACGCGATCCGGCCCGCCCGATCGTCTTTGTGGACCAGTTCGACCAGGAATTCAGCCGCGACGCCGAGCCGATGCGGGGCGGCCACGGTGACAACTACTACTACCAGATGGTGGCCGGCATCCGCCGCTACAAGGGGATCGCGCCGCTGCCCACGGCCTCCGCGCCCAAGACGATCGACCTCGCCGGGGGCTTCGGCCAGTGGGGCGACGTCGCACCCGAATTCGCCGATCACGCCGGCGACACCGTCCATCGCGACTTCATCGGCGTGGGCGAACTGCGCTACGCCGACGCCACCGGCCGCAACGACCTGGTGGCGATGAAGGTGGCCCGCGATGCCAAACAGGTCGCCTTCCACGCCCGCACGCGCGCCCCGCTCACCCCCCGCACCGACCCGGCGTGGATGTGGCTCCTGATCGACGCCGACCGCGACCCGAAGACCGGCTGGGAGGGCTTCGACTTTATCGTCAACCGCACGGTGGAGCCCGATGGCTCGACGTGGGTGGAGAAGAACACCGGCGGCTGGCAGTGGGAGAAGGTCGCGCCGGTTAAAATCGCGGTGCAGGGCAACGAATTGATGCTGTCAGTCCCGCGCGCGGCGCTGGGACTCGCCGCCGGACCGCTGGCCTTCGATTTCAAGTGGGCCGACAACGTCCAGAAGCCGGGCGACGTGATGGACTTTTACGTTAGCGGCGACGCCGCCCCCGACGGCCGCTTCAAGTTCCGCTATTCGGCCGACTGAGGCGGCCCGCCCTCGACGAACCGGATATACGAGACCACCGCGTTGGCGGCCGGATTGAGATTGCGGATCGCGATCGGCAGGCGCCCCTCGGCGGTGTCGGCCGCGGCGATGGGCACCTCGATCCAACGGCCCTGCTGAAAGTGCTCGCAGGTGGCGATTTCACGCCCGGCCACGCGCACCGATTCTTTTCGTCCGCCCATGAAGTTGTCGGCGTCGAGAAGATAGAGACGGAGCAGGCCGCCGGCCCCCTTGGGGCAACGCAATTCGATTTTCAGTTCCTTTGCGTCGGCCCAACAGTGTTTCACCTCGCCTGGGAAGCGGGCATATGAATAACCTCCCCGCAACGTGAAGTCCCATCCATCCTTGAGGTAGGCGACGTCGCCCGCCGGGCTGCCGCAGTCCAGCGCCAACGCCTCGCCGGCCTTGACATGCTCCTGCGCCCGTCGGCGAGCCGCTTCCGTTGCCGCCGGGGCGGGCAGATTCGTTGGCCGGCGTATGTCCGCCGCGGGCATCGCTTCCCAGGGCGTGTGCGGTTCGGCCTGATACCAGTAGGCCACGCTCGAAAGCTCGAGCTCGCTTTTCGGTTGAGAATATATTTGGTGAAACCAGGTTTCGTTGGGACCGAAACCCACCGTCATTCGCATCTGTTTACAGAACGTGATCCGGTCGGCGACGCAGAATCGATATGCCGCCGCGCCCTTGTGCCAAGGCTGAAAACCGGTGTAAGGGAACCCGTTGGCTTCGCCGGGAAAACCCCAACTGAAACCGAAACCGTCTTCCAGCCCCATCCACACGATCGAGGGCGTCGTTTCGCCGTCGAGGTGGAAGTTGACGTTTTCATCGACCGGGTAACCGGCGCCGGGAGCGCCGACGCCGCGCACCGTCATGTTCCAGCCGACGAATTGCCCCGGTCCATCGGCTTCGAACACCCTGTATTCTTCCTTGCCCAACAGGAGCGCCTGCTGGCGCCAGTGCGCGTGAAAATATTGCGCGCCGGCGGGCAAGGCGTCCATCTTCTGCGCCATGACGTACGAGTAACAGGGATTCTTTGAAGCGTTGCCGGGGTAACGCGGGTCCTGACTGACCAGTTCCACCCGGGCCGACCGCGCGAACGGCATCGGGAAATAACAGTTCCAGCCGCGTTTTTTGTTGACCAGGGCGCTGTCGACTCGCTCCAGCGCGCCGTCGGGATCGGCGAAGAAATCGACCAGCGGCGCCTCCACGCTGGGACTGGCTTCGCCGTCCCAGTAGATGCGCAGCAGCGTGGAGCGGTCCAGTTTTCCGGCCGCGGGCAGTGCGAAATGTATCATTGTAATCACCGCCGGCCCTTTCAGTTCGGCGATGACCACCCGGTCCGTCGTGCCGTCGAACTTGCGTTCGGGTGGACACTCGCCCCACAGGCCGTTTTCCATTTGCGTTTCGCCGGCGGGCGGAAGATACGGCGCGGCGCTCTCAGCCCACGGCAGGCTCCCGGCGTGCCGCGGCGCGACGCGCCTGCACGCGGCCCCGCCTTCCAGCAGGCCTGCCAAAGAGACGTATACCAGCCATTTCCTCCATAATCGGTTTGTAGCCATGGGCTTCCCTCTTCATTGGTATTGTATTACGCCGAGCGCAAAATCTAGCGCGGCTCGAGCCGCACTGCAACATATGTTTGGCCGGAATTTCCCGCGCCGGTCACTGCCCCGATCGTGTATCCCGTTGCCTTCAATGCCCGTCGGTGGGATGATCGACTCACGATCGGATGCGCCGGCGCGTCGGCCGGCGAAAACGCCCGGAATCAGCACGGTTTCGCGGGATTCCCTTTGCATGAGCACATAAAATGAGTTGTTTACGCGGGATTAAGCGGCTGTTCAACTTGGTCGTAGGAGTGCTTCTGCTGGCGTCGTTGTCGATCCCGGCCGGTGCGACCCTGATCGCTCACTACGGGTTCGAAGGCAACGCCAGTGACCAGTTCGGTTTGAACAACGGCGTCGTCAACGGCAATCCCACTTACCAAACCGGATACAAGACCGGAACGACCGGCCAGGCCGTCGAGCTCGACGGCGACGGCGATTACGTCGACTGCGGCAATGCCGAGGCGTTTGATTTCCGCGCCCGCATCACCGTCGCCTGCTGGATCAAGGTCGCCGCCTTCGACAAGCCCGGCCAGGCGATCCTCGTCAAGGGCGACGGCGCCTGGCGCCTGGAACGCAACGGCACGGCCGGCACGCTCGCCTTTGTCGGTTCGGGCCTTACCTCGCCGGTCGTGACCGGCGCCACGTCCGTCGACGATCATCGCTGGCACCACGTCGCCGGCGTCTATAACGGCGCCAGCCTGGCGCTCTATGTCGATGGCAAACTCGACGGTGAAGTCGCCACGTCCGGACCGTTGGCTGTCACCGGCGATCCGTTCCAGATCGGCGCCTCGGCCGGCGCCCGCACGTTCGCCGGCCGCATCGACGACGTGTGCGTCTACAGCACCGCCCTCACGGCGGGGGAAATCTACTGGCTCATGCGGGGATTCGGCACCCCTCACAACGGCCCTCACAACGCCCCCTGCACGATCGAAGCCGAGGATTTCAACGACGGCGGCAACGGCGACGCTTACGATACCCCCGCCGCCGGCAACGCCGGCGACGCCATGTACCGGACCGAGACCGATATTGACGTTTACGCCGGCGCGACCGGACGCTACGTCAAGCCCGGCGACAATAACAACGATTACGTGAGCTACACGTTTAATGTGGCGGTCGCCGGTTGGTACCGGATTTCGATCAACGCCCGCAACCAGACCCAAGGCCAGTGGATCTCCGTTTATCCCTCGGTCAACGACAAGCGCACCCCCGACGCGCGTTATATCTTCTGGGGCAGCGCGGGTTCGGCCTTCCGCGATTTCGTGGCCGTCAGCCGCATCTACCTTTCCGCCGGCGCGCACGTCATGACCCTCAACCTCGTTCACACCCCGATGGATTTCGACTACCTCAAAATTGCGTCCATCCCGGCTCCCGCCACGCTGAATTATTCGTTCGTCACGCAGGACGAGGAAGTGATCGCGGCCTCGGCCGTCGTGACCGACCCGCCCTACGGCGTCGATAAAACGGGCGCGGGCGACGCCACGGCCGCCATCCAGGCGGCCATCGACGACGTCGCTTCCTGGGGCGGCGGCGTGGTCTACGCACCCGCCGGCTTATACAAAATCCTCGGCAATCTGACGCTTAAAACGAACGTCGCCCTGATCGGCGAGTGGCGGCCTTATGACGCCGGCGGCAACGGCGCCGGCACGATCCTGATGGCCTACGCCGGCCGTGGCGACGCCGCCGCCGCGCCGTTCATCTCGTCGGGGACCAACCGCAGCACGGCAATGCGGAACCTGAGCATTTGGTATCCCGAACAGACTCCGGGGACCATCACCCCCTATCCGTGGACGATCGACGTATACGGGGGAGCCCAGCTCACCAACCTGACGCTCTACAATTCCTACAACGCGATTCAACTCAATCCGGTCAACGGCGACTACGTCTCGGATATCCGCGGCACGGCGCTGAACCAGGGCGTCTACGCACCCAACCAGACCGAGTTCGCGTGGATGAACCGGGTGCACTTTGACCCGTCGTATTGGCAAAATGCCGCTGCGCCGATCAATGCCGCCCCGCCCACGCCGGCCGACCGCGCCGCGATCAACCAATTCGTCTGGGACAACCTGTTGGGTTTGCTGCTGGGCCGCATCGATGGCATGGTCATCTACGATTTCAACGTCGCCGCGGCCCGCACCCCGATTCTGATCGACAAGCCTGACTGGGTCGAGCAACACGATGTGTTCGGTTACGGCGGCGTGGCCGCGCGTCTCGTCGGCCAGCGCGAGGAGATCGGTTGGGATCCATGGTATTACTGGATGCACTACGCCAATCTCGACAACGTGCCCCAGACCGACGGCAAGACTTGTTATTTCGCCCATCCCCGCCGGCCCGCCCGCACCGATCCCGACTCCTTTTTCGTGGTGACCGACAGCCCTTACCTGGCGGCCGGCGACGGCTCCCGTGACGACACGGCCTCGATCCAGGCTGCCCTCGACGACGCCGGCGCGCGCGGCGGAGGCACAGTCTTCCTGCCACAGGGGCAATACCGGATCGACACCCACCTGACCGTGCCCTCCGGCGTCGAGTTGCGCGGCCCGCTGGGCATGGGCATGGACCGTCAGCAGTTGGAGGTTTGCTCGCTGTTGGCCTTCGAGGGGCGCGAGACGCCCGATCCCGACACCGCCGCCGCCTTCATCACCCTCATGGACCACGCCGGCGCGCGCGGCTTCACCATCCTCTACCCCGAACAATCGTATGGCAACTGGGTCAAATCCTACCCCTACACGATCCGCGGCGCCGGCGCCGGCGTCTGGGTCGTCGCCGTCCATTTGCTCAATTCTTACAACGGCATCGACCTGGCGACTCACCGCTGCGACGATCACCTGGTGCAGGACCAATGGGGCACGATCTTTCACGACGGGCTCAAGGTCGGCGGCGGATCGGTCGGCGGCAAACTCGAACACATCTCCTATTCGATCGGCCCCTGGATGGAATGCCAGCGTAAAAACTGCCCTCGTGTGCTCGCCGACCGTTGGGACATCATGCAGTCTTACACGATGGCGCACTCGACCTTCTTTCTCTTCGGCGACAGCACCGGCGAATCCACATACGGCTTGAGCGGATTCGTCCCGTACCGCCACATGGTTTTCTATCCCGACGCCGGCGGCGGCTGCCGCGACGCCGACTTCTGGCTGACCGAGTTCGACGTCGCCGACGACGCCAATGTACGGATGGAAAGCGGCGTAAACGTGAATTTCCGGGGCTTTTTCGGCACCGGCTCGGGTCACGGCCTCACCAATTGGCTCGAGACCACCCCTTCGCTGGCCGGTCCCGTTTCCGTCTCCGCCCGCACGATCCAGCCGCCTTTCTACAATCATCCAATGCCCGCCGACGGCAGCGTCACGCAGTATATCGAGCGCTCGCTCGCCACGCTCCAGCCCGTGTCGGCCACCGGATCGCTCACCCCGCCGGTCAACGCCGTCGACCTGGATGAAAAGACCCAGTGGGAGGCCGGCGCCGGCGGCGTGCTGACGGTCGACCTGGGCCAGCCGTGCGAACTCAATCGCTGGACCGTCCACAACGCCGGCCTTTATGCCGCCAAAACGCTCAACACCTACGCCGCCAACGTGCAGCTCAGCATGGACGGAGCCGCTTACGCCCAGGCCGACGCCATCGCTAACAACACCGCCTGCCTGATCGACCGGCCGCTCGCGCCGGTCCGCGCCCGCTTCGTGCGCCTGCGGGTCACCCAGGGAGGCAACGGCGCCCCCGACGATCACATCCGCGTCAACGAA
>JAMCWS010000145.1 GCA_023480605.1 bacterium | reverse complement strand
GCGCCCTGTTGGTTCTGCTGGCGGGCATCGTTCCGGCCAAGGATGAATCAGGTCGGCAATATGGAACCGAGAAAGCCGCGTTGCATTCCGGCGAGCTGATGCGGACCGGAGTAAACCTCTATCGTGGCCATCATTTCCTGGGCACCGAGGTCAGAAACCTTAAGGGCGAAACCATCGGGACCGTCAAGGATATCGTCCTTAACGACAGTCGCGATGCCGTCTCCTACGTCGCCGTGGGAATCGGGAGCGGTTCCGGCGCGGCCGAGAAAATTATTGCCGTTCCGTGGGGCGATTTCCGGATCGGAAAACCGGCCGCTCACGAAAAAGGCATGACCGGCGCCATGAAAGCCATGCATGAGGGCCCGGTCAATTGCCTCGCGTTTGACGTGACGACCGACCGCTTGGCCAAGCTGCCCGGCATCGAAGCGGGCCGCTGGCCCGACAAGGCGTTCTCGCTGGCCGAACAGGAAAAGGCTTTGACCGTGGCGTCCAAGCCTGTGACCGAAACCCAGCCCGCCGCCTTCGAACTCCGCCGTCTGACCAAGCTGATCGGCCTGGATGTGAGACCCGACAAGGAACTGGTCCACGAAGTGGCCGCGACGCCCGAAACCGCGGCGCCGATGACCGGCGCGACCGAGAGCCGTCCCGCGGGAGAGGCCGAACACATCTACCAGCCTATCGGCTCCGTCAAGGATGTGGTGTTTAACGCCCACAACGGACGCATCATCTACGGCGTGGTTTTGCTCTCCAAGCTGACGGGCTACGAGAATGAATCCAGCATCGTGCCGTGGAGCGCTCTCTCCTTCGAGTCGACCGAGCCGCTCTATGCGCGGCTGAACGTGCCAGACGTGAACACCTTGCTGGCGTATACCCCGGCGGCAATCCAGGAGCGCGCGTTGGCCAACCGGGGCTTCGCTCGCGATATCTTCGAGGCGTATAACCGCCAGCCGCAGTGGGAGGTGCTGGGATTCGTAAGCCCCGAACCCGCCAAACCCATGGGGCGGAGCCGCGAAATGAACAAGCCCTTGGAGCCCACGAAACGCGAAACCGGCAAGACGATCTGGTAAACGCTGCGTCGCGTTGAACGCGTCGCATCCGTTCCGAATCGAGCCCCGCGGCGATGCGTGCCGCGGGGCTCTTGTCTGTCACCGCCTTTGCGCGTCGCGCAGATAGTCGCGCCACTCGGTTCCGATGGCGTCGAGCGGACCGAACGACTGCGCGAATTCGCCGGGGAACGCCTCGCGCGCCCGTGCGCCCTGGGCGCCCCGCGCGAGGCCCGCCATGTAGGCCTTCAACGCCTGGGGATGGCGTTCCATCAGGAAATGAAAAAAACCGTCGGCCTGCGCGTAGAGATCGCGCAATTCGACGCCGGGCGCGGGACGAAATTCGGTCAGCGCGATGAACCGCGGCAACGGCACCAACTCGTCCAGCGCCGCGATTTCGAGCAGTCGCGACCAGCGCGAGCGATTAACATCACTGAAACCCGCCCCCACGAGCGAATCCGCCTCGAAATCCGTCGCCAGCCCTTCGGTCAGCCAAACCGGATTCCTGACCCCGCGCCGCAGGAGGCCCGAATTGTATGTAAGCTGGTGGGCGAGTTCGTGCGAAATGCGCCGGACGTCGAATTGTGGTTCGCCGGCGTCCGCGGCGTCGCTCCCTTCGGGTGAGCCGGTCTGCGCAAACTCCGCCCGGACCAGCGCCACGCAATTGGTTCGTGTCGAGTAATAACCTTTCAGCCAGCGCGCGTCGAACGCGTCGCGCAGCCGCGCATAATCGTCGAAATCGGCTTCGCGGTCGAAGCAGACCCAAGCGAGGCGGTCGCCCGGCGACTGTAAATCGAAGCCGGCCCCGGTCAGATCGTCGTAAAACTGACGATAGAGCCCTTCCAACAGACGGCCCATTTCACCCGGCCACGCCGAGTCGCCCTCGTGGAGCAAAACGAAATGGTCGGTCGCGTAGGATTGGGTCGATGGCGCAAAAAAAGCTTGCCTCAGGTAAAGCGGATCGGCCCACGCCGGCCCCGGCGTCGCCAGGGCGATTAGGGCGAAACCGGCCAGCGGCAGCGCATGCGTGATGGAGCGTCGTGTGATCATGGTGCCGGTTTCTGGAGCAAGATCCGCCGGGATTCATATCTCCGCGAACACCTGCCAGTCATGCGAAGATTGGCGTTATTAACATAATGTACTTTTGCGCGTCAACCCGAAATCGTCAATCGGACACGAAAATCTTTTTTATCCTCGAAGGATTCGGGTCGTGGCCCGCATTGTGGATGACGATCGGTCGATACCTTGAATTTCGCGTGACAATTGTTTGCGGAAGTCAAGCAAACTCAATCGTGTCAGTCAACTTCCGTGCGGCTCTTCGTGCCTTCTTCGCGGAATATAATAGGCCGAAAGGACCCACTCTATTCTACGAACGGGTCCTTTCGGCCGTGCCCATGTCGATGACGTGGAGGCGGCGCCGCCGGTTGTCGGCGGCGCCGGCGGGAGAGCCGCACGGA
>JAMCWS010000273.1 GCA_023480605.1 bacterium | reverse complement strand
GAAACGCGTAAACACACGAATTTTCAATAAAAATCAATATAAGCGGTGTCGCTAATTGACGATACATATTTCGACCTTAAGGCCATGAATATTTTCGCGTTGCGGCTCGCAACGCTACCGACCAGTCTGATACGGGATGATTTCGTTTTGCGCCGAATGTTTGGCATGAGATTCCGGGGGGCGCGGGCGGGCCGGAGATCACTTCGTTTTGTAGCGCCCGACCTTTTCCTTGAGGGCCGCCGAATCCTTGTCCAAGTCGAGCGCCTTGCGCCAGGCCTCGCGGGCCTTGGCCGTGTCGCCGGCTTTCTCGAGGGCGTCGCCCAGGTGTTCGTAGACGACCGGATCGGGCGAATCCTTCATGAGCCGGACGGCCTCTTCGAGGCTGGAGACGGCGTCCTTGAACTTACCCTGGCGAAAGAGGACCCAGCCCAGGCTGTCGACGATGTGGCCGGCCTTGGGATTGAGCGTCATCGCCTTCCGGACCAACGTCAACGCTTCGTCGAGTTTCTGGTTGGTTTCGGCGTAGAAATAACCCAGCGCGTTGTTGACTTCGGGGTCTTCGGGGTCGAGTTCCAAGGCGTGGCGATAACCTTTTTCCGCTTCGGTCAAACGGCCCGCCTCCTGGTAAGCCATGGCCGCTTCCAGGAAATACTGGGCATTGGTGTCGAAGCGCCGGGTCAGTTCGTTGTAGATCTCGAGCGCCTTGTCCCACTGCTTCTGGCGCTGGTAAATCTGGGCCCGCATGTGGAGGATGTCGGCTTCGTTTTTGGCCCGAACCCTTTCGGGCAGATGGTCGAGCAGTGCGTGGGCCGCGTCATAATTTTTCTGGTCGACGTAGATCTCGGTCAACATCAAGGTCGGCAGGTAGGCCTCGGGGTTGTCGGCATGATATTTTTCGAGCAGCCCGCGGGCGCGGTCGAATTGCTGATTGTCGACCAGCAGCGAGGCCTGGGCGAGGATCATGTTTTCGTTGCCGGCGAATTCGGACTGGTGTTTTTCGAGCAGGCTGAGCGCCTCGGCGCGGCGGTCCTTGACGACGAGGGCCTGGGCAACCGAAAGGATGAGGAGGGGCGTCTTGTCGTCGTTTTCGTTTTCCAGCCGCTTGGCAAGCGCCACCAGGTCGTCGACCCGGTTCATCTCGACCAAGACGCGCACCTCGGCGACGCGGTTGTCGAGGTCGCCGGGCCATAGTTCGAGGTTGTGCCGGATGACGACCTCGGCATCCTGCCAGCGGCGCGCCTCGATCAGCGCCTGCACGTAAAGCTGCTGGATGCCCCTGTCGCGGGGATATTCATTGGCGAAGTCGCGGTAAAACGCAAGGCGGGCTTCGGGATTGGGGGCGTCGGCGAACAGCGACTCGATCCGGCCGAGCACCTCCTTGTTGTCGGGATCGGCCAGCAGGGCGCGGCGATACGTGGCGCGCGCCTGGTCGGCCAGGCCCAGGGCTTCCTGGGCCGCGCCGACGGCCAGGTAGCAGCGCACCTCGCGCGGATCGAGTTCGACCGCCTCCCGGGCCAGATCCAGGGCCCGCTGCGGCTGTTGCGTGCGCAGGTAAAGCGAGTTGAGCACGAGCAGCGGCGCCAGGCGCTCAACGCCCCGGCGCGTCTCGAGCATTTTTTCGTAAACGCCGATGAGGGCGACGATTTCGGTCTTGAGCTCGGCCTCGGAGCGGACGTCGCGCAACCGTTGGAGGTGCAGATTGCTCAGCAGTTCAAGAATATCCTGGCGATGAGGTTGGATCTTGAGCGCCCCTTCGAGGGTTTGGACGGCCTCGGCGATCTTGCCGCCCTGGGCCAGCATCACGGCCCGCCGGGCCAGCAGGTCGATCGACTGGGGCGCCTTGACAAGGCCCTTGTCGATCAGTTCGAACGCGCCCTTGGTGTCGCCGGCACGCTGGCGGATTTCGCCGGCCAGGGCATAGACCTGCGGCGGGCAGTTTTCCTCGGCCAGGCAACGATCGAGCAGCTCGCGGGCCAGTTGCGTCTGACCTTCGGCCAGCGCCAGGCGGGCCTTGAAATAATCCGACTCGATCGTGTCGGTCTTGGCCGGCGACTCCCCGGCAACGGCCTTGCCGGCGCATAGCCACGCGCAGCCGACGACGGCCCAGACCGTGAAGATGGCCAGCATGGCCAGCGAAAAACGGGTGAGGATGAAATGGCGATATCGAGACACCTTTGTGGCGATGCTCCTTAAGTGGTTCAGTCGTAACCTTCGTGACGGTCGTTCTGCAACGTCGGCGGCATCTGGCCGCTCCAGTGCAGTTTGCGGCGCAACAACGAAAAGTATTGGCAACCGGGCCAGCAGATCAGCCGCAACGGCCGCTCGTCGGCCACCAGCGTCACCCGGTCGCCCTCGTCGACGGGCCACTTCTCCTGGCCGTCGATCCACAGCGTGGCGTGATCGCTGCCGTGGCGGGCCTGGAACTCCAGCGTGAGCGGCGGCCGCGGCGGCAGGATCACGGGCCGCGCCCCCAGCGTGTGGGGGCAGATGGCGGTCGCCAC
>JAMCWS010000374.1 GCA_023480605.1 bacterium | reverse complement strand
CTTTTCGGCCAGGCGGTAGCGCATTTTGCGCCCCTGGACGTTGATGATCGTGCAGAACGAGCAGTTCATCGGGCAGCCGCGCCCGGCGTCGATCGTCCCCATGTAAGGGTAGGCGAAGCGCTTCATCAGCTTGGGGTCGACCACCGGGATGTTGGCGCGCGAGAGGTCGGGGCGGGCGGTGATGTCGTAGAAGGGCTTGAGGCGCCCGTGCAAGGCGTCGCGCAGCAGGTCGCCCCAGGTTTCCTCGACCTCGCCCTTGACCAGCGTGACCCCGGCGTCGATCAGGGCCTGGCATTCGGGGGGGATGGCGCCGCCGGGGCTCATGGCGATCGAACCCGAGACATGGAAGCCGCCCATCATCACCGTCAAGCCGGCGGCGCGGAACTCGCGGGCCAGGTCGGCCGCGCGCGGGAACTGGTTGGTCTGCACGCCGCATAGGGCGACGACTGGGCGCGCCCCGTGGCGATTGAACCGGCGCGCCAGGCGGCGGGGGTCGATCTTCTGGACGAATTCGTCCATCATCCGGATTTCGATTTCAATATCGCCCAGTTCACCGGCCTCGGCCGCCTCTTCGGTCAGGGCCGCCAGGGTGGCCAGGGTGTTACTCGGCAGCACGCCGCGCACGTAGCGCATCACGTAGCCGTCGTCGTCGTATTTACTCGGGCGGATCAGGATGAGGTGCAGTTTGCGGATTCCGGCCGGCGGCGGCGTGCCCGGAGGCACGGTCCCGATGCGGGTCGGATCGGTCGCGGGAAGGCTGGCAACCATATGATCTAGTCCTCTCCCTGGCTCCGGAAGGCCGCCGGTAACTGCAAAGTGGAACGCGTCATCGACACAAACAACAAGCCATCGGGAACGGTTCAATGTTTCGGAGACCGCCGGTCATTATGGTTGACTCGTGCCGTCGCTGTCATTCCCTTGACCCCAATAGTTCACCACAACCGACCGCCGAACACAAGGCCAATCGGGCGGACTCGGCGAGTGGGAGTGCCTGCCCGACAACCGGTTTTACGTCGGCGGCATCCGCCCGCCGGGCTTTGAT
This sequence comes from bacterium, assembly GCA_023480605.1. Taxonomy (GTDB): domain Bacteria; phylum Sumerlaeota; class Sumerlaeia; order MVZB01; family MVZB01; genus JAMCWS01. The sequence goes on along the minus strand of JAMCWS010000374.1, from coordinate 1,466 downwards.
ATGTAATTTGCCGTCATTTTCGATCAATGCTACCATCGATCGGTCAGCGGGCGAGTTCGCGGAGACTCTCATGCGCCGCGGGTTCCGTCATGCCACGCCGCCCGCCGATCGCCATGATACCACTCGATCCGACCATCCACCGGCTTCTAACGCCCGCTCGGCGTCCCGACGGGCGCGTCGTGGGCCGTTATGCCCCGAGTCCGACGGGCGACCTGCATCTGGGCAACCTGCGCACGGCGCTGGCGGCCTGGGCCGACTGCCGCCGCCGCGGGGGCATCTTTATCCTGCGCATCGAGGATCTGGACGCACCGCGGACCATCGCGGGTGCGGAGGCGCGCCTGCTCGACGACTTGTGCTGGCTGGGCATGGACTGGGACGAAGGCCCCGACGTGGGCGGCCCGGCCGGGCCCTATCGCCAGTCCGAGCGAAGGGCGATTTATGGGGCGGCCCTCGCGGCGCTCACGGCGACCGGCTTGACCTACTTTTGCACGTGCAGCCGCAAAGTGCTGAAGGAACAGGCGCTGCGCGCCGGATTCGGGCGGAGCGAGCGCCTGGTGGGCGAGGATGCCGACGGGGAGGACGCCGCCGGGGAGGGAACCGCCGACGCCGGCCCCGAAGACGGGGCGGCCAGCGCGCCGCACCGCCCCGACGGGATCGTTTACCCCGGCCTGTGTCGCAACCGCCCCGCCGCGCTCCAAAAGGCACATCCCGCCGGCGCGTCGGTCCGATTCCGTGTCGACGGCGATCCCGTGATCGAATTCGACGACCTTTGCCTGGGGCGGCGGCGCTACGACCTGCGGAGCCTCTGCGGAGATTTCATCATCCGCCGCCGCGACGGCCTCTGGGCCTACCAACTCGCCTGCGCCGTCGACGATGCCCTCATGGGCGTCACCCACGTTTTGCGCGGTGAAGACCTGGTGACCAGCACGCCGCGCCAGATCGCCCTGATGCGCGCGCTCGCGGCGGCAACGGGGCGCGGCGGCTTGTCGGACGTTCCCACATACGGCCACCTGCCCCTGGTGCTTGACGAGACGGGGCGACGGATGTGCAAGCGCGATGGTTCCTGTTCGTTGCGGGCGCTGCGCGAAGCCGGCTTGACCCAGACCCAGGCGCGCGGATTGATCGAGCGCCTGCCGTTGACGCGCCCAGCCTCGCTCCCAGCCTGATTGCCCGGCTCCGGGTTCGCCACCAGATCCGCCCGCCGCTAAATCTTGTCGATCGCCACGGGGATGGGCGTGCGTTTTACGTAGCGGACCAGGCGGGTGATGCCACGGCGGCGCAGTTCGTCGAGCACCCCGCCGAAGTAGCGTGCCACCTGCTCGGGTGCGTGGGCGTCCGACGAGAGCAGCAGGGGCACGCCGGCCGCGGCCAGCGCCTCGATGACGTCCCAGCCCGGGTAAATTTCGTTGACGATATGGTCAACGCCGGAGGTGTTGATTTCGACGGCAAATTACATATCAAAGCCC
>JAMCWS010000156.1 GCA_023480605.1 bacterium | reverse complement strand
TGCTGAATTGGCAGACGATCGAAGCGACGGCCGGCGGCCTGCGCGTCGCCTGGCGGATCTACGTCCCCGCCGGGGCCGATCCGGTGGAGGTGTGGGACGTGCGGGTGGAAGACGCCGCCGGGCCGGGGGTTTCGACCGGCCCGCGCCGGGTAAGCCTGTTCGCCTGCGTCTCGATGAAGTGCGACGGCGAGGATCTGGATTGCGGCGAACTCTACCGGATCGCCCGTTACGATCCGGCGCTTGAGGCCGTCTTCGTGCGCATGGACGCCGAGCGCCACAAGACGATGGATTTCCCTTTCCACAACGGTTTCGCGACGGCGCGCCCGGCGCCGGCTTCGTGGGATGCCAGTCCGGGGCCGTTTTTCGGGGCGCGGCGCACGGCGGCCAATCCGGCGGCGGTCGAAGCGGGCGCGTGCAGCGGCTCGCGCCAGGCGATGTGGCCCCCCGTGGCCGCCCTGCACGTGCGGCTCGAAGTGCCGGCGGCCGGGGGCGCGGCAGTCAGCGGCGCGGGCGGGGGCGACGGCGCCGAGGCCCGCTTCCTTATCGGGGCATGCGACGGCGAGCCGATGATCGCCGCGCTGCGCGCAAAATACCTGGGCGGGTCGCTCGCTGCCGATCCCCATTTCGACGCCACCGTGGCCGCCCAGTGTGCGCTCACCGCCGGTCTGCGCCTGGCCACCCCCGAGCCCACGGTCGACCGGATGCTCAACGACTGGGTTCCCCGGCAGATTCACCAAGGGGCGACCTGGGGGCGGTGGGGCTGGCGGGGTTATCGCGACACGCTCCAGCAGACCGTCGGCGTGCTGAGCTACGACGCGGCGCTGGCGCGGGCCAATATCTTCGAGGCCTGCGCGCATCAATACGGCGACGGCTTCGCCCTTCGCGGCTGGCGGCCGATCGACGCCAAGCGTTATGCGGACAGCGCGCAGTGGCTCATTCCGGCGGTGACCGAGTATCTCAAGGAGACGGGCGATTTTGGTCTGCTCGACGCGGCGGCGCCCTTTTACGGCGGCGAGGGGGGCGGCGGGGCCGGCGGACGCGAGGCCGCCCCGGTGTGGGCGCACCTCGAACGCGCCATGGCGCGCCTGCACGAGGACCGCGGCGTCCACGGCCTGTGCCTGGCTTTCGGCGGCGATTGGAACGACTCGCTGACGGGCGTTTGCCGCGCCGGCCGGGGCGAATCGGCCTGGTTGTCGATGGCCTTCTGCCGCGACGCGCTCCTGATGGCCGAACTCGCCGTCCGTTTGTGCCGGTCCGCCGAGGCGCGGCGTTACGAAACCTGGCATGGCGAGTTGGCCGACGCCGTCAATCGCCACGCCTGGGACGGCGAGTGGTACCTGTGCGCCTTCGACGACGACGGAAACAAAATCGGTTCGCGTGAAAACGACGAAGGGCGGATCTTCCTCAACATGCAGAGCTGGGCGCAACTGGGGGGCATATTGGAGCGGGCCGGCGACGGCGACGCCCGCTGGGCCAGCGCCTGGGCGGCCGTCGAGCGCCACCTCGACACCGGCTGGGGCCTTCTGCTCAACTGGCCGGCCTACACGCGTCCCCACGACAACGTCGGGCGGCTGAGTTACGTGCGCCCCGGCGCGGCCGAAAACGCGAGCGTCTACACGCACGGCAATGCGTTCATGTTCGCGGCGTTGCTCGAGCGCGGGCTGGCCGACCGGGCGCTTCGGCTCTGGCGCGACATCCTCCCCGGCAATCCGGCGCGGCCGGGCGCCTGCCAGCCCAATGTGTTTTTCAACGGCTTCTATGGCCCCGACAGCGAAATCATGCCCGGTCTGGCCGACCACGCCTGGATGACGGGCTCGTGCGCGTGGATGCATTATGGCATTGTCGAATTGATGCTCGGTTTGCGCCGGACCTATGACGGTTTGGTTATCCGTCCCTGCCTGCCCAGCGCGTGGGATCAAGCGCGCCTTATCCGAATTTATCGTGGGGTTGTCTATGACATCACCATTTTAAATGCCGGAAAGCAACAGGCCGCCCCGGTTGCGGAACTGCGGGTTGACGGCCGGCCGCATCCGCCGGCGCAACCCCTGCCGCTGGAGGGCACGCGGCATGAGGTGGTCGTAACGTTGGCAAGGCAGGCTTGCCATCGGCAATCGACGGCGGAATGAACAGGATGATTGAAGCTGACGAAATGGGGGAGCGAGTTCCGGAAAAGATGAGTCAGCGGACACAAGTCGTGCTTCATATTGGAATGAACAAGACCGGCACTTCGTCGATCCAGTCTTCGTTGCATCGCAACGCGGCCCGCTTATGGACTCAGCATCGGATTCTCTATCCGCTGGCCGGCCGGGTCACGAGGGAACGCCGGTATCATGACCATCGCTTGCTTGCCTGGTCATCGATCCGGCGCTATTCGCATCATTTCGGAGTACCGATTTCAGACATTTATTGGGCTGAATTGGCCGCGGAAATCGAAGCGCGGCAGCCGCGCTTGTGCGTCATCAGCAGCGAATATTTCTGGCCGGCACAGGCCGGGCATGATTTCGCTGTC
>JAMCWS010000127.1 GCA_023480605.1 bacterium | reverse complement strand
CTCCTCACGAAGCGTGCCGTGGCAAAATCAAGGTCGCGTTCGTACTGCGCCTTGTGCTCACGGTCCTTCAACTCCTCGTCCATCAACCGCGTGCGTTCGGCGCCCAGCAGGCCGGACCGCAGTCCGGTGACAATGTTTTCGGCAATCGGTCCCGGACTGAACGCATAGCCGCGCCGCATGCCGGCGCCCACCACGCCGCCGCCGTCGGCGTAACGCACTTCTCCGGAATCGTCAGATTCCACGTCGCCGCCATAGTCGGCGACCAGCTTGTCCCAGAAATCCTTCCCGTAATAGTCCACGGCATGTTTGGGAACGATGAAATCGCCGCTATCCAGTTCGACGGGGTCAACGCGGCGACTCTCGCCTTCAATCACACCACCGGCGGCATAGCGCTTCGGCATCACGGCGCGACCGTGCACACCGGTAATCCCCATCCTTGGACCCCCGACGCCGCCAACACGAGCCACACGTCCGCCGTCGGCGTAACGCTTAGGCTGCACGAGGTTGTCGGGTGTGAGTTCGTAGCCCTGATCTTTCAGCCAATCCGGCCATTCCTTCGGCGGATTCGGGCCGCTGGAGGCCTCGACGCGATATTCGTTGTATTGCTTGCGCAGGTCGATGGTCTTTCCGGGACGGCCACCCAAGGCGACGACACCGCCGTCGGCCATTCCTTCGGCGGATTCGGGCCGCTGGAGGCCTCGACGCGATATTCGTTGTATTGCTTGCGCAGGTCGATGGTCTTTCCGGGACGGCCACCCAAGGCGACGACACCGCCGTCGGCCATTTTCGTCCATGCCATGCCGGCGGCTTTCGCGGCATCGCCCTGCCCGACGTATTTGCCGATCTTGATGCCGGCGGCGTAATCCTCCTGGTCGGCAATCGATCCCGCGCCGGCGGCGTAGGTCTGCGCGGCGTCGGCCGGAAGGCCCGCTCCGTAGCCATAGAATTGCCCGGCTTCCGCCAATGCATTGTCGCGGTCCGTTCGCGCCGCCATGTCGCCTGCCTCGATCGCGGCGGCCGTGCGGTCCAGTTGATAGCCGCGATCCAGTGACGGGTCGTCCAGTGTCACGCCATAGCGTGCGGCGTTACGAACAGCGCCCAGCGCCGACCGGTCGTAGGCGTCCAGTGTTCCCTGTTGCGCATCGGCCATCAATTCCCGCTGCCCGTCGTCGCCAAGCCGCGATTGGATGTCCGCCGACAGTCCGCGCTCGATGGGTCGGATATTGCGGTCTGCCCACTGCCGCTGATCCGCGCCAATGCCATGCAGATATTCACCGATGCCGACGCGCGCGGCGGCACTCTCCTGCAGAAGTTGACCGATCTTCCTGATCTTCTTTCGTACTGTCGGATGCCCGTATTTGAAGTCCTTGACCGAACCGCTTAGAAAATCGCCTTTGTATGCCATGGGTCCGCCTATTTCGGTGCAACGGAGATGAGCGCGTTCAGTTTCGGCAGTCCGATACTCGCCGCCACATCTGCCTTGATATGGTATTCGCCGTTCGACACGCGCGCCGGCTGCTGGCCGTCGATATTGGCCGGAATGGAATCACTGCGCCCAGTGCCAGGTCCGCGGATCACGCCGCCGTCAGCAAATGAAGCGGGCAGGTCGAATTGCGCGTTCTGGTCGTTGAATTCATCGGCGTCGCCTTGACTACCCCATCCGTAATCAGGCGATCCGGAACTGTTGTAGTCAGGTGAGTTGTACGTAGTCGGACTGCTGCTTTTCTTGAATCCGCCGATAGTCTGTCCGACTCCCTTCGCGGCAACGCCCCAACCACCCGCCGCGCGCTGCGCGAAATCGCCGGCATATTTGCCGTACTCGGCGCCACTCTTCACGACCAATCCGAGACCGGCGATGCTGGCGGACGTGTCCGATCGACCCATGTTCAGGACGCGCAGCTTCTTCCCCGTTGATTCCCGCTTGGCCTCAAGATTCGCCTGCGACGTACCGATGCCACGCATCCGAGCGGCGTTGCTGGCGACACTCCTGGAACCGGCCGCGAAACTTCCGGACGCCGGGTTTACCCCGCGCCGCATGGCGTCATTCGCGCCCTTCTCACCGCGCGCCGCGGTCACGGCCACTTCCCTTTGATAACGGTTGACATCGGGATCCCGGTTCGCGTCGTCAACCAGACGTTCCGCGACGGGCCGGTACGTTTCCTTGAACCGATCAAAATCCTCCTCGCCCCATCGCTTCAGGTCGCCGCCAGTATTTCGAACGAACGGTATCGTCGCGCCTGCGGCCCTGGAGAATTGATCGGAAATGGCCCCTTCCCTGATTGCCGTCTTGCCGCCCACGACCATGCCAACGATTCCGCCGATCCAGCTCATGAACTCACCTTATCCGTGCCTGAAAATGATGTTGATCGAGAACCATGTCGTGCCTCCTGAAATCGGCCGGACCTCGCCGGTCGGCTCGATGTCGATTTGACCGATGCCGGTGTTGGTAATCGTCGGCAACGAAACTCGGTAGAGCGGTCGATAACCGAACGGAAGGATGAAAATACTGT
>JAMCWS010000153.1 GCA_023480605.1 bacterium | reverse complement strand
GCGCCACTTCCCTTCGGCATCGCGCATCCGGATCGCGAGCGTGAACTGGTCGGGCCGAATGCGCAGTTCGTTGTCGTTCGCAATCCGGAGGTATCCGCCTTCGAAACAGGCGGCGCGCCCGTCTCCGCCCCGGGCCAGCGAAGCCGCGCGCGCGTCGCCCTCCAGTTCCAGCCCGAGCCGCACCTGGCCGACCACCGCCAGGCGGCAGTCGTCCCGCGCGCCGTTGCGTTCGTCATTCATGTGCCACACGGTGGCGGCGTCGGCGAGAGGCGTTTGCGCGCCGCCCGCGGGAATTGCCGAAAAGATCATGAGAATGGCTCCTATTCTCCGGAGAATGACGCCCAATCCGGTTCCGAATGGCGATGCCATGGGCGAGCTCCTTTCGTGATTGTGGGCCGTCCGCATGGCTGAAGCGCGGATGACGCTGGCCGGAGCGGCGGCGGCGTCGGCAGATCGCCGATGCCGGTCATGTTAAGGCTTCACTCGCGCCCCCGCAATGGACGAAACCGGCACACAATGGACTTGTCAGGCATTCCACGTCCGACCCCAGGCGCCGGAACCATGCGAAGCGCACTAGGCGGGCGTATCCTCACCCAATAACAATCACGCGGCACGCCGGGCGGGTCTGGTCAAACCCGAATAAATCCGGTCCGACGCCTGTATCTTGGTCATTGACCACGTCGCCGCGATCCATTATCAATGGCCCGTTGAACACGACGCATGATCTACGATGGAGCCGATGCGGGAGGTTACCATGGAGCAGTTGCTTGCGGGTAAAGTGGCGATCGTCACCGGGGCGAGTTCGGGCATCGGCGCCGCCACCGCCCGGGAATTGGCGAGCCAGGGGGCCAAGGTGGTGCTCGCGGCCCGGTCGGCGGGCAGGCTGCGGGCCCTGGCGGGCGAAATCGGTTCCGCGGCGACGAGCGTGCCCACCGACGTCACGCGCGGCGATGACGTGGAGCGCCTTGTCGCAAAGACGATGGCCGAACACGGCCGCATCGACATACTATTCGCCAACGCCGGCGTTTACATCGCCGGCCAGGCGGCCGAGGGCAATCCGGATGCCTGGGCCGGACTGATGGACGTCAATATCAACGGCGTGCTGCGCTGCATCCACGCCGTCCTGCCGCACATGCTCGCGCGCCGTGCCGGCGATATTCTGGTCACCAGTTCCATTTCCGGCTGTATCGACATTCAGTGGGAACCCATCTACAGCGCGTCCAAACATGCGATTCAGAGCCTGGTTCACACGTTGCGGCGTCAGGTCGCCGCGGCCGGCATTCGCGTGGGCTCGATCGCCCCCGGGATGGTTGCGAACGAACTGTGGGGCATCACCGAAAAAGAAGCCGTCGATAAACTGGTCGCCGAGCGCGCCAGTCTGCGCTGCGAAGACGTGGCGGCGGCCGTCGTCTTCATGCTCACGCGGCCGGCTCACGTCATTGTTCGCGACCTGGTCATGCTGCCGCAAAACCAGGATCTATAAAATCCGCGGGGGCGTGAAAGATCGCCCGGCGACGCATCGGCGTCATCGCCTGCCGTTCCACTCGCCGATCAGCCGCTGCAGGCGGTGATAGCTTTCCTTGGGCCGCATGTCGGGCCGCAGGAAGCCGCCGTGGGGCCAGTAATGCCCGCCGGCGTCCGAGAAGTCCCAATAAGTCACCGCCTCCACGGACGGATGCGCATAGCAGAGCGTGTAGAATTGTTCGATCCAGTCGGCCTGAACGGTTTCGCTCCACGGCGCATGCCAGTAATTGGGCGTCGGATCCGATCCATTCTCCCCCGCCGGATTGTCGCGCCGGGTGCTTGACGACACGCCCAGTTCGGTGATGTGCAGCGGCTTGCCCAACGCGGCGAACCGGTCCAGCATCTTCGCGATTTCGAGCATGTCGTGGCCGGGATAATAAACCTGCAACCCGATGGCGTTGTAATCGACGCCCGCCGCTTCGACGGCGCGCAGGTACTGAAGCGGCGTCCGCAGCGGCCGCGCCTGTTTGCCCTTGTAGGTGCGGCCGTCCGCGACGTATTCGCCGAAAAGGCAGCAATTGTTGACGACGCGGATCGCTCCGGGGTCGGCGGCTTTCGTGGCGTCGGCCGCCGTGCGCGTCAGTTCCAATAGCTCTTCCTGAGAAAAGTGCGGTTCGTTGCCCCAGTCGTGCGCCTCGTTAATCACGTCATAGACGCGGATCCGGCCGCGATAATGATTCACGATATCGGTGATGCGCCGGCGGATACGGTCGCGCCACTCGCCGAATGGTTTGCCCTCCATCCAGGTCGGGCACCCGGCCTGGTGAAGCCAGCAAAGGGGATGCCCCTTGGCGGCGATGTTCGATTTCTCCAGGCGCGCCAGCATGGAGTCGACGCGCGCAAATCGCGGCTCGCCGTCTTGCGGTTCGAAGCTTCGCCAATAAAGGGGCAGCGTGGCGAAATTCATCAGGGCGGCGAATTTCGTCGCGTATTCTTCGCCCTGGCTCGGGTAACCAAAAAAGTTGCAGCCGAACTGACGCGCACGGCGGCCG
>JAMCWS010000280.1 GCA_023480605.1 bacterium | reverse complement strand
CGGTCAATCTTGGTGAGCACGACCATCTCGGACTTGGCGGCCAGCGCCGGGCTGTATGCCTCCAGTTCGCGACGGACAAGATCGTAGGCGTAGGCGACCGCCTCGGCCCGGTCGGCCAGCGTCTCGGCCCGGTCGGCGACCGCCTCGGCCCGGTCGGCGACCGCCTCGGCCGCGGACGTGGCCGGCTCGCGGTCTTCGGATCGAGTCGACGGCTCCGGCGGAGCGACCAGATGAACGAGCAGCCCGGTGCGCTCGATGTGGCGCAGGAAACGATCACCCAGGCCGGCGCCGGCCGATGCGCCTTCGATCAGGCCGGGGATGTCGGCCAGCGTCACGCGGCGCAGCGCATCGATCTCCATCACTCCGAGGTTGGGGTGCAGCGTTGTGAAGGGGTAAGGGGCGATGCGCGGCGTGGCATGGGTCAGGTGGGCCAGCAAGGTCGACTTGCCGGCGTTGGGCAGGCCGATCAGCCCCGCCTGGGCGATAAGTTTGAGTTCCAGGATCAGAGGGCGTTCCTGGCCCGGCTCCCCTTTTTTGAATTTGCGCGGCGCCTGGTTGGTGGGGGTGGCGTAGTGCTGGTTGCCGGCGCCCCCCTTGCCGCCGGCGGCGGCCAGGTAGCGCTGGCCATCGGCGACGAGGTCGGCCAGCGGGGCGCCGTCTTCGGCGCTGACCACCGTGCCCTGGGGCACGCGAATGACCAGGTCGCGCCCGGTGCGGCCGGTCTTGTTCTTGCCCTCGCCGTGATGGCCGCGTTCGGCGCGCAGCATGGGCTTCATCTTCAGGTCGATCAGGATGGTCAGTTCGCGCGAGGCCTCGAGCCAGACCGAGCCGCCATCGCCGCCATCGCCGCCGTCGGGGCCGCCGTGCGGGACGTATTTCTCGCGGCGGAAGGACAGGCAACCGTTGCCGCCGGCTCCCGCCTTGACATAAATGCGCGCGTAATCGACGAAAGATTGGCTCATGGCGTGCGTTATATTCTTGGGAGACACGGGCCGGTTCGCCGGGCGAACCGATCCCGAAACCCGCCGGTCCGCCGGCCCCCGGAGCGACGGTCCAAACCTCTAGCAATACCCGAAGCGGCCGGAGTTGGCAAGCCCGATCGTTTGCGAGTACAATACTACAGGGGACGAAAGGTGCGGTCGATAAGCGAAATGTCGGTTTTTTTATTCGACCCGGAGCGGAATCCACGGAAGGCGCGGCGATAGCGGCGGTTGAACATCGATGGCTGATCCCCTGCATTTCGATTACCTCCTAAAAACTCTCGGCGAGCCGGGCGGACGCCATAAGTGGCGCGATTACCGCGCGCGGAATCGCTGGATCGACCTTTCGACGGGGGATCTGGCCCGCCGGAACCTGAGCGGGTACGACCTCAAGGATATCAACCTGTCGACCTCGGTCCTGATTGAGGCGGACCTGGCGGGCGCCAACCTGGCCCACGCCAATCTCAGCTTTGCCGATCTCCGCCGGGCGAACCTGCGGACGGCCGACCTGATCGGCGTCGATCTGGCCTCCTCCAACCTTCAGGAGGCCAAACTCATGGACGTGTGCCTGGAGGGCGCGCAACTGAGCGGGGCGCGCCTGGCCGGCGCCAACCTGATGGGCGCCGACTTGAGCCGCTGCGACCTGACCGACGCCAACCTGCAGGGCGCTTCGCTCAAGTTCGCCCGGCTCAACGCGGCGCGTCTCACGGGCGCCGACGTGGCACAGGCCGACCTGACGGGGGCCGTCTTCGACGAAGGAGCCGCGAGCAGTCTGCGCAACTTCGACAAGGCCATCGTCAACGGCCACCGCTATTGCGATCTGCGCAGCCGCGTGGCGCGCCTCCGGGAAGAGGCCGGTTCGCCCGGCCCCGAAAGCGATCGCGAGGCCGCCGCCGCGGTCGGCGTATTGGCCCCTCCGACCGCGCCGCCGGACCGGGGCGAAACGGCGCCGGCCGCGCCAGTCGACGGGACGGCCCCGCCCGCGCTGGTCACTTCGCCGAGCGGGCGCAAGGAGCGGGAACGGCTGGGTTGGGCGCGCCGCAGGACTCGCAAGGAAAGCGGAGCCGAAGGACCGGCGGCCGCCGAAGCCGGTCCCATCCCGGTCCGCGACAGCGAGCCGGACCTGGAGACCACCGAAGGGTGCTGCGAAGTGCTGGATGTGCCGGCGGAGGCGTCGATGGAGGAGATTATCGGGGCCTTCCGCCAGAAGGCGAAAATTTATCACCCCGACAAGGTCCGGCACCTCAACGAACGTTTGCAACGGCTGGCCAGCGACGAATTTCAACGCGTGCGCATCGCCTACGAAAAGCTGACCCGCCATCAGACCCGGCCGCTGGTGGGCGTGAACTGGGCCGAGGGAGTGCCGCACCGGGCCTCGCCCTACGATTACACGATCGCCGAGTATGAAGCGCTCGCGCGCGCCAATCCGGCCAACACCTCGATCCTCTACAACCTGGCGTGGAAGTATTTCGACGAAGGACGCAACGGCGAAGCGGTCGCCGGCTTCCAGCGCGTGCTGGAAATCGACCCGACTGACGACGATGCCAATTACAATCTGATGGTCGTGCGACTCTACGTCGAAATCAGCCTGCCGGCGCTCGAAGCGGACCGATAAAAGCCGGCATGACCGCATCGGACCGCGGCTTGCTCCGCCGGGAATCCGCGTATAACTATTGGTCAATTTCATGTTTTCCCGCAACGATTTCGCGCGGAAGTGAACTCAATAACGCCCGTTATCTCCTTCGTGACGTTTCGCATGTCCTACGTGGTTCTTTATGTAACACTGTTTTTCGGGATACCAAGCTGAAGCTTGAACTCCAAACGGGATTTCCAGCATTTTGGTTGCGGATTTACCGCATTACGATTATTGCCGGAATCTGCGCAAGGCCAACGTCACCCGGTCGTCCCGGCGTGCCAGAGTGAGTTCGCCAACCGGCATGTCATTGGAATAACCCGAATCGAGCAGGACATTCCCGCGCCCGGGAACCAGCCCCAGGCGCAGGATATACTTGCGTTCGGTTGCCCCACTGGGGAAGGCCAGGTCGAATGACGCGGGCGGATTGTCACCGGCCTTCCAGTGGGCGGGCGGAACCGTCGCGGGGCGTTCGGCGGAGGCGACCGGCTCGTCGACTTCGATCACGGCGTTGCCGCGCGGCTTGGAGACGCGTTGCACCACGCGCACGATGTCATTCGAGGGGGGAATATCCGCCGTATCGCCGGTGACGCGCCAATGGAAGGTGACGCGGATGCGCCCGCCGCCCAGGTCTTCGAACCGGTCGAGCACCGGCCGGATGGGCCTGGTGACGAAGGGGGGGAGCAGCGCGGCGGCCGCGCGCGTCTCGGCGTAGGGATGCTTCGTTTCGCGCAACCAGGCGACCAGGCGGTCGCGCATTTTGTGGACGCGCTCGACCTGAGCCGGATCGCCGGCCAGGTTTTTAATCTCCCATGGATCTTCGGCCAGGTTGTAGAGCTCGTCGATCTGGTGGCCCTTGACATCGCCGTTGGCGAAGATGTTCAAGTTGAACTTCCACTCGCCCTGGCGCAGCATGAGCACCGTCCCCCCCATGTCGCACACCGCTTCGTCGCGCCCGCGATCGCTCCGGCCCAGGACGACATCCTTGAGACTGCGGCCGTCGACGCCCTCGGGAATCGCCGCCCCGGTCAGGTCGACCAGGGTGGGCATGATGTCGACATTGCTGACCAGCGCCTCGCAGACCCGGCCGGCAGGGATGCGGCCCGGCCAGCGGATGAGCAACGGCACCTTGGTCAGGGTATCGTAACCGCACATGCCTTTGTGGATCATCCCGTGCTGGGCGAGGAAGTCGCCATGGTCGGTGGTGAAGAGGACGATGGTGTTGTCCTCCTGGCCATTGGTCTTGAGGGCGTCAAGCACCCGCTGGATCTGGCTGTCGATATAACTGACATAGCCGTAATAACGCCGGATGTAATCCTTGAATTCCTCGTCGGTCCATTCGGGCCGGACGAAGATCGAACCCGCGCGTTGGGGGATGGGCTTGCCCGCCAGGGGATCGTTGAAATTGGGCGGCAGTTCGATCTGGTCGAGGTCATACATCATATCCCAGGGCTCGGGCGGGGCGACGGGATGGTGCGGGCTGTAAAACGAAAGGACGCAGCAGAAGGGCCTGTCGGCCCCCTTCATGCCGCCCAGGAATTGGATCACCTTGTCGGCGAAGAAATGGTCCATGTGGTGGCGTTCGCCCAGGCGGCTGACGGCGTGGCTTTCGTCGGGGCCGCTGGGGGCGTCGTTGTGGCAGCCGTAGCTCGGATCGTTTTTGATTGCGTCGGGCAGATCGGTCGTCCGCAGGTAAGCCTGGTAGTCTTTCCAGCCGCCCACCCAGTGTTTAAAGCCGCCGACGGCGCCATCCTCGCCGACGCCCCCTTCGACCGGCTTGAATACGTAGTAATTCGGGTTGGGGACGCGTTCGAAGTAGAAATTGCCGTCGAACTGGAACTGTTTGAGACCGCGGTAAAGGAAACCGCCCAGATGCGACTTGCCGACCCAGGCCGTTTCGTAGCCGGCGGCGCCCAGCGCCTTGGCGAGGGTGGGGTTGCTCTCGTCGAACAGGATTTCGTTGGTAATCATCCCATGGTGATGGCAATAGCGGCCGGTAATCATCGTCGCGCGCGAAGGCGAGCAGGGAAAGCTGGCGATGTAATGGTTATCGAAACGGATGCCGCCGTTGGCGATGGCGTCGCGCGCGGGCGTCTTGATGACCTTGTTGCCATAGCAGCCGCTCAGGTAGGTGGGCTCCTGGTCGGTCATGATGAATAAAACGTTTGGCCGACCACCGGCAGACGGGCGAGCGGCCCAGGCGGGGATTCCGATGGCGCCGGTGGCGAGCAGGCCGGCAGCGGCGCTTTTGAGAAACTCGCGGCGGTTAAGTGTGCGGTTCATGGCTGGATTCCTTGTCGGCGATCGGCGGCGGTCCGCTGGGGGACGATCTCGAGATGACGCGTCGCGTCGCGCTCGCATCTTCGCGCAGCGCGGACTCGAAGATGCCACGCGACGGAACGCGTTCGGGCGTTTGCCGGTTGATCCAAAAATTAACCCTCCATGCCGCCGGAGACAAGCCCAAAATGCGAATCCGATGGATTCCGGACCTTGCCTTTGCCACTTATGAATTGCGCGAGGTTACCGGATCGGACATACTCGTTCCGATTTTGACGCGCAACCGTATCGGCGAGGATGTGCCATGAAAAATGCCCTCAAGAACCGCCCCAACATCATCGTCATCCTGACCGACGACCAAGGTTATTGGGCGATGGGCTGCGCCGGCAATCGCGAAATCAAAACGCCCAATCTGGACCGGCTGGCCGCCAGCGGCATGCGGTTCGAGAATTTCTTCTGCGCGTCGCCGGTCTGCTCGCCCGCCCGCGCCTCGCTGCTGACGGGCCGCATCCCTTCGTCGCACGGCGTCCACGACTGGATCCGTTATGGCAACACGCACTACGAGGAATACCGCGGCGGTCGGCCGATCGAATATCTCAAGGGCATGACTGGATACACCGACATCCTGGCACGCAACGGCTACCTGTGCGGACTCAGCGGAAAATGGCACCTGGGCGATTCGGAACGCCCGCAGAAGGGCTTTAATTACTGGCAGGTCCACAGCACCGGCGGCGGCCCTTATTACGGCGCGCCGATGATTTACGACGGGAAACTAGTTCACGAGGAGCGTTACGTGACCGACGCGATCACCGACAACGCCCTGGCGTTCCTGAAGGCGCGGGCTCACGAGCACGGACGGCCGTTTTACCTGAGCGTTCACTACACCGCGCCGCACAGCCCATGGGACGCCGACCAGCACCCCGCCGAAATATACAATGACTATTACGCAAACTGTCCCTTCGACTCGGTACCGCGCCAGGCGATGCACCCCCGGCAGATTAATTCGGCTCCCTGTGGCGACACCGAGGAAAATCGCCGCGCCGTCCTGAGCGGCTATTTCGCCGCCGTCACGGCCTTCGACGCCAACCTGGGCCGCATCCTCGACAAGGTCGAAGCCATGGGGATCCGCGAGCGCACGCTTATCTTCTTCACCAGCGACAACGGCATGAACATGGGCCACCACGGCATTTACGGCAAGGGCAACGGCACCTTCCCGATGAACATGTTCGACACGTCGGTCAAGGTGCCGGCGATCATCTCGCGGCCGGGATCGGTTCCGGAGGGGACCGTCCGCGACGAAATGCTCAGCCATTACGATTTCATGCCGACGCTGCTGGATTACGTGGGGCTGGAGAATCCGGAGACCGAGCGGCTGCCAGGGCGCAGCTTCGCGGCGCTGCTGCGCGGCGAGGCGCCCGCCGAACCCGATGTCGCCGGGGAACGCGTCGTCGTTTACGACGAATACGGTCCCGTGCGGATGATCCGCGACAGGCGCTGGAAATACGTCCACCGCTATCCGTATGGCCCCCATGAGCTCTATGACTTGGAGGCCGATCTCGACGAAGCTTCAAACCTGATTGACGACCCGGCGCATGAGGCCAGGCTCGTGGAACTGCGCGCCGGCCTGGAAGACTGGTTCGCACGCTACGTCGATCCCCTGAAAGACGGGGCGCGCGAAGCGGTGACGGGTAAAGGCCAGAGCACGCTGGCCGGCCCGGCCGCGCGCGGCCTCAAGAACTACGAAGACGACTGGTTTTACGTGAAGACGGGTACGAAAAAGGCCGAATGACGCGCGAACCGCCGTCACTCCTGTCCGGGATGCTGTAAATTGTTTTCATGAGAAAAAAAGGCTGGTGCCGAAGAGAGGACTTGAACCTCCATGGGGTTGCCCCCACACGGACCTGAACCGTGCGCGTCTGCCAATTCCGCCACTTCGGCACCCGTCGGTCGGGAGCCGCGCCGCACGCCTTTCTCCCGTAGCCAACATCGGTATAATCTATACAAATTCGACCCGGCGTTTTCAATCTCTTTTTTGGCCGCCGCCGCCGGTCGAGTCGAACGGGCCGGCCCTCCGACGGGTCATCCTCGCTTTTTTCGCCAAAAACCATCTGAAATTGAATGAAATCCGGGGTATCATTCCATAGAATGATTACATGAGCGGTAAGATACGCTGTCAGTCGCGCAATCGCAGTCGTTTCCCCCCGGTGCGCGGGGGGAACTCCAGCCGGACCGGCCTTGCGGCCGAAAGATCGCTGGGCCGACCGGCGCATCCCAAAGCGGAGGTGGAACGATGGCATATCTCATCGAGAAAGTGGACGTGTGGGCCGGAACGATCGAAGATCGCCCCGGCGGGTTGGGCGAAAAACTGGCCCTCCTGACCGAGGCGGCGGCCAACCTGGAGTTTCTCATCGCGCGCCGTCAGCCCGAAAAGCCGGGCACGGGCGTGGTGTTCCTGGCGCCGCTCAAAGGTCCCAAACAACTCGCCGCCGCACGCAAGGCCGGTCTGAACAAGGCCCAGACATTATGTTCGCTGCGTATGTCGGGCCCCGACAAGCCCGGCCTCGGGTCGCGGATCACGGCCGAACTGACGGCGGCCGACATCAACCTTCGGGGCATTTCGGCCGCGTCGATCGCGCGCAAGTGCATCGTTTACTTCGCCTTCGACACCCAGGCCGACGCGGCAAAGGCCGCCCGGGTGCTGAAGAAGGCGTTTGCCTGAGGCCGCGGCGACCGCGCGGGATGACAGCCAAGCGGAAGCAGGGAGCGACACCACCATGCTGAAGAGTATTTTTGTGGCTTACGATCGCTCGGAGCCGGCCCGGGCGGCACTGCGGTACGCCTGTTACCTGGCCTCGCTATTCGAGGGGAAAATCCACGTCGGCTTCGTCATCGAACTGCCGGTCAATTCCGAAGTCGGGCCGGGCCTGATGGCCGGCATCGAGGACATCGCCGTGGCGCCGCCCACGTTTTCGTCCGAGGAGATCGAGCGGATTCGCCGCGAGCGCGAGAGCGAGGCGGCCGAATTGTTCAAGGAAGCGGCGGACGAATGCCGGCAGTACGGCGTGGCCCACGAAACCCGACTGCTGGTGGGCTATCCGCACGACGAAATCCTCGCACAGGCCCGGTGGGTGGACGTGCTGGCCATCGGAAAGCACGGCCTGCAGGGCGACGGCCACAAGGTGGGGCGCTTGGCGCAGAACGTGATCCGCCACGCGCCGCAGCCGGTGCTGGTGGCCACTCGCTATGCCGATCCGCCCTCGGAGATCGTCGTCCTGTTCGATGGCAGCGAAAAAGCCCTTCATGCCCTTGCGGTGGGCACGGAACTGGCCCTCGCCTCCGAGTTGCCGTTGACGGCGGTCACCGGCGGGGAAACGCTCGACGAGGCCCGGGAGGTGAACGCCCTGGGATTGGCCTACCTGACCGATCACGGCGTGGCCGGCCAGGCGATGCTGGTCACGGCCGGCCCGGCCCCCGGCGGGGCGTCGGTCGACGAGGAACTGGTCCGGACACTCAAGGACCGGATGCGGGCGCTGGTGGTCATGGGCGCTTTCGGAACGGCGCGCGTCAAGGAATGGATCAAAGGCAGCACGACGCGCACGATCCTGAAGGGGCTCGAATGCCCCGTGCTGCTCATCGGACGGTAAGGGGGGCGCCCAAGGCGCGCCGAAGCGGGTGGCGCGTTGAGGATACGGGAACCTTGGCGCGGGGCGGCCCACGCCCGGGGGGCGACGTTGTGCCATCCCATCGCCCGCAGGCGGCGCTCAAGGGCATCGCGTCTGCCGGCTTCCAGATGCGCCGGTCGGAAAAAGCCCAGATGAATTCCCCTGTCAGTCTTCGGCCGGAAAACCGCGTCGACGGGTCCGTAAGCGCAGCGCCAGCGGGAGGGATTGGCGCCACCGCGAAACATTGTTGTGGGAAAATCGACCAGGATCGGGCCATCGGGCGGCGCCTCGCGCGCCAGAACCCGGAGCGCGGCGAAGGGATCGTTTTCGCGTTGCGCGTATTCTGCCTGGAGATGCGATCGTTCATATCCGTGCCGGTATGACGCATAATTATACGCGCACGTCAGCGCAACCAGCGCGGCCAGAGCCCAAGCCGGCGCCTTCGCCCAACGCCCGGATCCCGGCAGCATGCCGAGCAGCGCGCCGGCGCCGATCCCGGCGAGCAGGCAGGCGACAAACAAACCAGGATAGTTGTAATAACGATTGCTCGTGTAAGCCAGCGGATGGCTCAGGCAGAAAGACAGGCCCGCGACCAGCAGCCACACGGGGGCGAGATGGCGGCGGCCGAAACGCCCCCGCCACATGACCGCGGCGGCGATTCCGGCCAACGCCATCGAGATGGTCAGCCAACCCATTTGCCGCAAGAGAAATTCCGGCGTGCGTTTGAATGCTTCCACGCATTCGGACCAGTTCCGTTCGCCGGCGCGAGTGACAAATTCCAGGACCTGGCCCCGGGCTTCGGCCAGGCCATAGGCCATCCACGCCCCCAACGGAACCATGGCAATCAGGCTGCCGAGGGCGGCCAAAGCCAGGCGCCTTCGCAGCGGCCGCCGGGCGCCGTCGCATGTCACGGCCGCGGCGAAGACGGCCGGCCAGTAGATCGCAAAGCTGGTTTTCGCCAGCAGACACAGGCTCCAGGCAAACCAGCCCGCGATACGGAACGGCCCGCGAGACGCGCCCAGACCCCACAACGCCAGCAGAAGAAAAGCCGTTGCGGGGCCGTCCAATTGGACGTTGCGAGAGTAATAAACGACGCCGGGCGCCGTCGCGGCGAACAATATCCCCAGCCAGGTCTCCCGCGCACTGAGCGACCAGTCGCGGCGGGCAAGGCGGTAAAGCACCGCGAGCGCCGCCAAGCCAAGGACAAGGAGCGGCAGTCGGAAACCCCACGGCCGCCAGCCGCTCGCGCGCGCCGTGGGCCACAGCAGCCACGGAACCAGCGGCGAAAACGTGCGATCGCGACCCAGATCGTTGCGCTGGTCCAAGGGGCCGAACCGGGAAAGGTTGAGAACGCTGCACGCGTAGTGTCCTTCGTTCCAGTGATGGGTGCGGATAAATCCGTCGTTCAAGAACACCAGTCGGAAGGCAAGCGCCGCGATGAAGGGAAGCGCCATAAAACCCGCGTGAACGGTTCTCGATGCCATTATGTTACCTTCGCGCCGCGGGCGGCCGAAACGCCAGCCGGGATCGAACCCGCCGGCGCGCCACGATCTCAGACTCATGAACCGCAAGGAACAGTGCGGCGGTCGGACTCATGAGAAATCCGCAAGGGAAGCAAGTCAAGCGCTGAACGAGTCGGGGCGGCGTGACGGTCGTGGTCGCGCCGCCCGCGGCGTCGCCGTATTCACCCAGATCGCCGACGGGCAGGCCGGATTTGAACGGCCGTCGGCCGATGATCGTCCCGTTGGTCAAGGTGTCGCGCATCTTCATGAAACATGGCGCCCACTCGCGCCAAGGCGCCGCCCCGGGCTGAGTTTTCACCGATTTCTATGGAATACTCCCGACGGTCGACCTCATAATTCGCGCGACGCCATCCGATTCGATGGGAAAGGAAAAACCTCCGCCCATGAAATCCGCCCTTCGTTCAACAATCCGGAATGTCGTGTGGTTCATCCTCGTTTTTGCCGGGCCGCCGCTGGCACAGGCGAAAACCACGGCGGCCGTCGGCCCCACGGCGCGCACGACGAATCCGGTCGGCGCAGCGCCACAGGAGACAACCCCCGCCATGACGAATGCTCAATCCACCTCGGCCGATCCCGCCAAGTCCATTGCCTCCGGGACGAACCCCGCGATGACGGTCAACATCGCCCGGCCCGACTGGGGCACGGCGATATCGGCGAGTTCGCAGTTTTCGACCCAGCACAACGCGGCCAACCTCGCCGACGGCGAGAGCGGCAAGGGAAACGGTTGGCTCAGCCATGACAACGCCTCACTGCCCCAACAGGTTACGTTCATGTTCGAAAAACCATATCCCGTCGTGAAGATCAAGGTCACCCAGGCGGATTGGAATGAGGGGATGTATCGGACCAGGGATTTCGTGGCGGAAGTCACCGCCGACGGGAAGGCGTGGCAAAAGATCGGCGACGGCGCCCTCGACGAAGCTTCCGCATCGACGTGCGAGATCACGTGCCCGCCCACGCCGGCGCGCGGGGTGCGCCTGACGATCACGAGTTCCTACAATCCGGTGCAAACGTGCGGCCTGGGCGAGGTCGAGATATACGGGCAGGTGCCGCCTGGCGCCCAGCCGCCCTATCCGGGCTCGTCGACTTATTTCGCGTTCCAGATTGAGCGGGGGCGATTCCGCCTGGACCTGACCCTCGATCCGCCGGCCGGCGTCTGGTATAAGACGCGGGGCGGGGAAAGCAACGCCCCCGCCGGCGATTACAAAAGCGGACCCTACCGGCTGACCCTCACTCGCAAGGAAACCGGCCCGCAAGCCTGCGTCGTCGGCTGGGAGATCACCCGCGCCGACGGCCTCCCTTTCCGCGTGCTCGAAAGCCAATTGGAATGCAAGACGAGTCAATCCGGCGTCTATAAGATTTTCAATCCCGGCTCGATCCGCCAGCAGAACTACCAGATCGACCTGCCGTTCCACATCAAAAGCGGCGCGGGCGCCGGGCACGATATGCCGGTGGTCTGGATGCAGCAGACCGACGGGCAAAACACGCTAACCGTGGGGCTGCTCGACCAGGCGCCCACGGCCGGCATCGAGGGCAACACGTATACAACGCAATTCGGCGGCGAAGGGCCGGGGTTTGCCAACGGCTGGGCGCGCGTCGTCTTGTACCGGCCCAAGGCCACCCCACCGGCCCTCTCGTTCAAGGATGGACTTTACGTCAACGCCGATCCCGGAATCTCGTGGTTCGAGGCTCTTTCGTCTTACGGCGCGGCCGTCGACGCGGCGCGCGGCTTCAAACCCCGCGAGCCGGGGCGGTGGGCACTCAATCCCATGTGGCATTCGTGGTATGCCCACTCCGACCAGATCGACGAGGCGATCATCCGCGATGAAGCGCGCCGGGCGCGCGCCCTTGGATTCACGACCATCGAACTGGACGCCGGCATCAACCTGCCGCCCGGAACCGGCTATTCCCTTGAAAATGACGGCCATTACGGATTCGATCCTCAACGTTTCCCCGATGCCAAGGGCATGATCGGCGATATGCACCGTGCCGGGCAGCGCGTCATCCTGCACGTCACGCCGCTCATCATGGGCCGAAATTCCCCCGCATACGCGCGCATGGGCGACTGCCGGATCAGGGTCAACGGCAAACCCGACGTCCACCTCGATCCGCGTTTGAAAAAAGTGCATGACTACCTGATCGAGTCATGGGAAACCTTGTTTGGCGAATACGACATCGACGGGGTGTGGATTGATTTCCTGGAGCTTCCCGGCAACACCGACGCCCCGCCGCCGGGCATGGAGGTCGTCTGCGAGGATATGAATCTCGCCTACACGCGCCTGATGCAGTCGCTTTACCATAAGGCTCTGGATATCGATCCGGATGCGGTCGTCATCCTGCGCCGTTCGTCGGCCAACCTGAACGCCAAGACCTACTGCACCCACGTCTGGCCGATGGATACGCCGCAGGATTACAACATGAACCGGCGCGACGTGGTATTTATGAAAACTTATGGCTCCGGCGTGCTGACCCATGCCTGCTGCACGAGCTGGCCCATCAGCGAAAGCGACGTCAACGTCGCCCGGCAGATGGCCAGCGTCACCCTGGCCGGCGTGCCGGCGGTTTCGATTCCACTGGGCCCATCGCGCGCCTCCCACAACGCGATCATGAAAGCCTGGCTGGAGTTTTACGAGGCGAACAAGCGCGACCTGGTGATGGGACGGATGACGCCGCTGCTGCCGACGCCCCCCTCGGCCGCCCTGCGCATCGAGGGGCGCGAGCAGGCTTTCTTCGGCTTCTTCGAGGCGATGCCGGGGTTGATCGAACTCACGGGCAAAGATTATTCCAAGGTGACGTTGGTCAACGCCTTCAGCGACCGCACGGTCACGCGGCTCGAAGGCGTGCGGGGCGACTGGCAGGCCCAGGTCTTCGACCAGGCCTGGCGGTCCGTCGAGAAAGCAAGCCTGAAGGCCGACGCCACGGGCATGACCATCAACCTGGCGGGCCCCGGCGCGTGCCACGCGATCGTGCTGACGCGAATTGCTCCTTGAAAATTCCCAGCCGGCCGCGCAGCCAACCAGGAACTGTCGAAGGAGAATCCAATGCGAGATCAACGAAAAATTAATCGGCGCGAATTTCTGAAACTGGCGGGGGCGGCCGGCCTGGGCGCCGCGGCGACCGGTTTGCCGGGGGCGCCCGCCGCGGCCGCGCCTCAGGCCGCAACTCACGCGCCCGGAATGCGACGGCCGAACATCCTCTATCTGTTCGCCGACCAGTGGCGCGCCAAAGCGATGGGTTATGCGGGAGATCCCAACGTCCGGACGCCCAACCTCGACCGTCTGGAAAAGGAGAGCCTCCATTTCGTCAACGCCGTTTCGGTGTGCCCGGTCTGTACGCCCTACCGCGCCGCGCTCATGACGGGCCGTTACCCGACCTCCACCGGGATGTTCCTCAACGACGCCTATCTGCCCGACGAAGAGGTTTGCCTTGCCGAAGTGCTCGCGGCGGCCGGCTACGCGACGGGCTACATCGGCAAGTGGCATCTGGACGGACACGGGCGCGAGGCTTACATCCCGCCCCAGCGCCGCCAGGGCTGGGACTACTGGAAGGGCGCGGAGTGCGACCACAACTATAACCACTCGCATTAC
>JAMCWS010000024.1 GCA_023480605.1 bacterium | reverse complement strand
GGTTGATGCCGTTGAATTGGACGGTCTTGGCGATGCGGTCGAGTTCGTTCTTGAGCTGGGTCGCCTCGTCGTTGAGCGACTGACGGTTCGAGGCGGAGTTGGTGTCGGTGGACGCCTGGACGGCCAGCTCGCGCAGCCGCTGAAGGATGTCGGTCTGCTGGGCGAGGGCGCCTTCGGCCGTGCTCAGCAGCGACAAACCGTCGCCGGCGTTACGGATGGCCTGGTTGAGGCCGTTGATCTGGGAGGTCAGGCCGCTGGAGATCGCCAGGCCGGCCGCGTCGTCCGACGCCGAGTTGATCCGCAGACCCGAGGAGAGCCGCTGCAGCGACTTGCTCAGCATGGACGAATTGACGTTCAGGTTGCGCTGGGCATTAAGGCTGGCGACGTTGGTGTTGATATTCAAAGCCATTGATCTTTCCTCCGTGAAAGGTCGAATGTCCGATCGTGAACTCGCGCCGCGGGGCGTCCTTGCCCGGCTGCCGCCGAATTCGTGGGAGCAATGCGTATATCCGTCCGGGGAGTGGTGCCGCCGGTCCGGTGAAGCGCCAAGCGATCGGCAATCCTTGCCACCCGCGGGCGTTCGGCGCGGGTCTCCCCATGCGGAAACAGAAGCCTCCTCCTTCGCGGGCCACCGGCGCTGGGGAACAGGCGCCGCCGCCCGGGGTATCCGGTTTGCTCAACCGTTCTTATCATGTAAGGGGAAAAATGAAACCGATTCCGTCCTGGAAGGGGGGAGGCGGCCTTTCCCTGGCCTGTCCTCAATAGCCCTTATCGGCGGCGCTCCGTCGGGCTTTAGGCCTTTTTTTATTCCGACGCCGCCGCGGGGCGGGCTCGTGGTCTGACGGTAAATTCATTTTCGGAAGTTACTCGCCGCCGAAGGGATTCTCGTCGGCGGCCGCCGGAGCGGAGTTGGCGGCAGGCGCCGCCGGCCCCAGGTCCGCTTTTACGCCGTATTGATGCACCAGTTTCCCTCCGGCGTCGCCGGTGTTCGCCACCAGCAGGATGCCGCCCATGTAAATCACGAAAAAGATAATGTGGACGATGGTCATCGCCTTGCGCGCCGGTTCCTTGCGCAGCAACCGGGGCGCGAACAGGATAAGGGCATAAATGATCGTCAGGGCGGTGAAGACGTCGCGCGTGTCTTCGCCCAGGTCCATGTGGTGTTCAATGGCAGACCTGAGCTGGTCGGTCTGCTGGACCACCCGGGCGGCGGCCTCGCCCGTCTCGACGGCAAAGTATGCGGCCACGGTGCCCAGCAGCATCAGGGCCAAGGCCACGACGGCATAATGACGGGCGTTTTTCGGCGCCAGAAATCCCATCAGCAACACGACCGGCGTCACCAGCAGGATGCCGATGGGCAGATGAACGACCAGCACGTGCATTCCATCCCATGGGGGGAGTTGCGGGAATATATTCATGTTTTCGGCTCCGTCTCGGTGACAAGAGCCGGGACCGATTCCGTTCACCCGGTCCCGGCATATAGACGGCTAACGTCCGTTTGCGTCAGATGACCTTCACATACTTGTCCTTCGAGTTGAAACAGATGGGGCACTTTTCGAAAGTGAATTGTTTGATGGGCACGGTGTTGCCGCAGATCGTGCAGACCCGGAATTCCATCGGGCCGCCCCGGGTGGATTCGAGGCGGTCGAGGGCTGATTTATAAAGCTTCGCATGACCGGCCTCGACCGAACCGGCGAAAGCAAAGGTCCGCTCGGCATCCCGATCGGCCTCGGCTTTGGCCTGCTTGAGAAACGCCGGGTACATCGTGTCCTTTTCGTAGGTTTCGCCCTTGATCGCGGCCATCAGGTTCTCGCGGGTGGTCTTGACCTCGGGTTTGTCGATCCTGGCCTCGGGCATGCCGCCCATCTTCTTGATGACCGTGGCGTGGTTGGCGGCATGGATCGCTTCGGCCCGGGCCGCGGCGCGGAAGAGGCTGCCCACCTGAAGGTAACCATCCTCGTCGGCCTTTTTCGCGAAAGCAAGGTAGCGGGCATGGGCATTGGACTCGCCGTTGAAGGCGGTCTTCAGGTTATCGAGGGTGGTGGTCGTTTTGCCCTCGGCGGTCTTGGCCTGGGTGGTGGGCGCCTGGGCCGGCGCCGGGGCCGCCAGCGCCACGGCCAGCAGCAGGGCCAACAATCCGACAACGTGCGGTTTGCGGGTGCGGTTCATCGCGAACATGCTCCTTTTCCCCCCGATTCATCGCGGGGGTTGATCGCTCAATTGCCTTGGGAACTCCCCACCGATTATTTTGGACGCCTTCGGCGGGGATGATCAAGGGAAATATGGCCGCCCCCGGCGCGTCCTCGATACTTCATTAAGACAGAAGGATTCCAACCACAAAGACACCAAGACACCAGAATCAACGGAATACCGTATGATGAATCGGTAGCCCGCACGTAACCCCAATTTGGGTATCATTCGACCGCTTGGTTAATCGGAGTAGAAAGATTACTGAAGGATCAAGGGGCGCGGCGGGGGGACGGCGGCACGCCCCGAACCGGAGCGGTCAACAAAAAAGATTTTATTTTTCGCCTCCGGAAGGCTTTAATCAGGACGATTCCGGATAACGACCCGCCCCGGCGTTCCTCGGCCGGCGCGCCGGCGGCCGGCAGGGCGTCGGCCAACGCAAAGGAGAAGACAGCATGAGCGCGAAATACAGCATCGGCCTGGATTTTGGCACCAATTCCGTCCGCGCCCTGATCGTGGACGTCGCCACCGGCGAGGAACTCGCCACCAGCGTCTGGAACTACGCCCGCGGCCAGGCGGGAATTATCGTCGATCCCCGCGATCCCGAACTGGCCCGCCAGCATCCCCGGGACTACGTCGACGGCATCGTGGCCACCGTCGGCGAGACGCTGCGCCAGGCCGCCGCCGGCAAGGTGTTTTCGCCCGAGGCCGTCATCGGCATCGGCGTCGACACGACCGGCAGCACGCCCATGCCCGTCGACGCGCGCGGCGAGCCGCTGGCCTTCGCGCCCGAGTTCGCCGACGAACCGGCCGCCGCCGCCTGGCTCTGGAAGGACCACACCGGCCACGCCGAAGCCGAGCAGGTCACCGAAACCGCCCGCCGCCTGCGCCCGCAATTCCTGGCCAAGTGTGGCGGCAAGTATTCATCCGAATGGTTCTGGTCGAAGATCCTGCACTGCAAACGCACCGCCCCCAAGGTCTTCGACGCCGCGCACACTTGGGTCGAGATCGCCGACTGGATCCCGGCCGTCCTGTGCGGCACGACCCAGCCCGATCGCCTGTTGCGCGGCATCTGCGCCGCCGGCCACAAGGCGATGTTCAACCCCGCCTGGGGCGGATATCCCGACGAGGAATTCGTCGCCGCACTCGACCCGGCCCTGGCGCGCGTGCGCCGGTCGCTGCCCGCGCGGGCTTACTCGGTCAACACCGCCGCCGGACGGCTTTCAGCCGAATGGGCACAACAGCTTGGCCTGCGCGCCGGCATCCCGGTGGCCATCGGCGCCTTCGACGCCCACCTGGGCGGCGTCGGCTCGGGCATCCTGCCCGGCACGCTGGTTAAGATCATCGGCACCTCGACGTGCGACATGGCCGTCGCCCCCTTGGGCACGCCACTGCCTGACATCCCAGGCCTTTGCGGCATCGTCCCCGAGTCGATCCTGCCCGGTTACTTCGGGCTGGAAGCCGGCCAGTCGGCCGTCGGCGACATCTTCAACTGGTTCGTACACCAGATCCAGCCGGGCGGCGGCGCCGCCAAAGGCGGCGGCACGCACGAGGCGCTCACCGCCGAAGCCGAAGCGATGCGGCCCGGCGAAACCGGCCTGCTGGGCCTGGATTGGGAAAACGGCAACCGGACGATCCTCGTCGACCAGCGCCTCACGGGCCTGCTGGTCGGCATGACGCTCCACACGCGCCCGGCCGAGATTTACCGGACGCTGATCGAGGCGACGGCCTTCGGCGCGCGCGCCATCGTCGAGCGTTTCGAGGAATACGGGGTTAAGATCGGGCGGGTCGTCAACTGTGGCGGCATCTCGGTCAAAAACCCGCTGGTGATGCAGATTTACGCCGACGTTTTCGGCCGCCCGCTGGAAATTTCGCGCAGCGCCCAGACCTGCGCCCTGGGCTCTGCCATCGCCGGCGCCGTCGTCGCCGGCGGGGCCGCCGGCGGTTATGACGATTTCGAGACGGCCATGGCCGCCATGACCGGCACGCTGGAACGCAAGTTCGTGCCCATCGCCGCCAACCAGGCCGTCTACGACCGGCTCTATCCGCTCTACCGCCGCCTGCACGACGCCTTCGGCACAAAAGAATCCGCCGGCAGCCTGTTCGATGTAATGAAGGAACTGCTTAAAATCCGCGACGAGGTGCGAGGCTGATGGCTTACGAACAACTCAAGGAAGATGTCTGGCGGGCCAACATGGGCCTGGTCGAAGCCGGGCTTGTCGTGTTGACCTGGGGCAACGCCAGCGGCGTCGACCGCAAAGCCGGCGTCATGGCCATCAAACCCAGCGGCGTTGATTACGAGGACATGCACCCCGAGGACATGGTGGTCCTTTCGCTGGCGACCGGCGAGCTGCTCGAGGGCGACCTGCGCCCTTCGTCCGACACACCCACCCACCTGGTCCTCTACCGCGAGTTTCCCGTCATCGGCGGCGTGACCCACACCCACTCCAACTACGCGACCAGCTTCGCCCAGGCGGGCCTGGAGATCCCCTGCCTGGGCACGACGCACGCCGATCATTTCTACGGCGCCGTGCCCCTCACGCGCCAGCTCACCCGGGAGGAAATCCAAAAGGATTACGAACTCAACACCGGCCGGCTGATCGTCGAGTATTACCAGCAGAAGGGACTCGACATCATGGACAAGCCGGGCGTGCTGGTACCCTATCACGGCCCGTTCACATGGGGGGCGGACCCCGAGGCGGCCCTGCACAACGCCATCGTCCTGGAGGAAGTCGCCCGCATGGTCTTCCAAACCCGCCTCATCAATCCCCAGGTCAAGGAAATCCCCCGCGTTTTGCTCGACAAACACTTCAAACGCAAGCACGGCCCGGGGGCTTACTACGGACAATCGAAGACCTAAGCGAATTGATCTGACGAAATACCGGACATTATATAGTCGCAAAGTGGTTATGTAAGGGAACATAATGCCTGTCTCTCTGCGGCCCATTGCGGCCTCTTTGCGATCCTTTGCGTAATTCACTCATTTCAGATCGCGCCAAACCCGCCGGTGTTGGCTGACAGTCTCGTACCATATTACCCCGTGACGATCGGTGGGTATTTCAATTCAAGGGAACCGAGGCGGATCGATGAAACGGTTGACAATATATCTTTCGGCCCTTGCCCTGCTTGCCTCAATCGCCGCCGGCGCGGCGCAGGAGGCCATGCCTGACCAGCCCCCCACGGATGTGCGGGTGCGTGAATTCAAACTGGAACAGCCCTTCCCGGCCGATATGGCCCACGGCGGCCTTTTCGCCCATGACCTGACCGACGACGGCCGCCTGGACTTTGTCGTCACAAGCGAAGGTCACCTTGGCGCTTATGATCACTCCGGCGCGAAGCTCTGGATCCGGCAAGCTCCCATCAAGCTCTTCAACTACACGCATCACCCCAGCGCCATCGTCGCTGACTTTGACGGCGACGGCGCGGCCGAGGTCGCCTGCCTGACGCCGACGAATGAGATTCAAATCTACGACGGACGGACGGGAGAACCGCTACGCACGTTGAAGAAACTGGGCGAGCCGATCGCCATGGCCATCGCCAACCTGCGCGGCCACGGCGACCGTGAGATCGTCCTGCAATACGACCTGACCCACCTGCGCGCGATCAGCGCCGAAGACGGCTCAACCGTGTGGGAAACCAACGAATACAAGGCCATCGAACACAGCCCGCTGCGCCTGGCCGATCTGGATGGCGACGGGCGCGACGAAGTGGCCGGCGCGGCGATGATCGACCACGACGGCAAGCTGATGCACCAGTGGGTCCTGGATGGCCGTCATCAATCCATGGATTCCATCGCCATTGGCGACGTCATCCCCGGCGGCCCGCTCGAGGTCGTGCTGGCCGAACAGCGCGGCGCGAACTCCCACACCGACATGGTGAACAGCGAGGCGATCGTCTGGCGCGCCCTCAATCCCTGGAACTGGGAAGATCCCGACAAGGTGGTGATCGGCGATTTCGATCCGGAGCGGCCGGGCCTGGAGATCTATAACCGTTCATCGGGTGGCGACGGCGTTGTGCCGCGAACCAAGGAGGAGCCTTTCAGGTATGAACTTGGCCCCTGGGTGCTGGATGCGCAGGGCGAGGTGATTGCCAAATATTATTTGAACGACCACAAGCCGGCCTGGTGGACGGGCCATGGCATCGAGGAAATTCACCGGATCGACTGGGACGGGGGGGCGCGCGATTACCTGGCCGCCAAGGAGCGTCATCGCAGCGGCGCAGCGGCGATCGTGGATGCCCTCACCGGCGAATTCCGCGTCATCCTGCCCGCGCGCGCCTTGCGCGTTTATGCTGCCGACCTGGAAGGCGACGCGCGCGAGGAAGTGGCCGTAATCGACGAAGCGGGCACCATCAAGATCTTCATCAACGCCGCGCCCAATCCGCACCCTCCCAAGCCGAGTCCGTGGACCCGACAGCCATATCGCCGCCAGAAGCAGAATTGGGATTACTATTCGCCGTGAAATCACTCCGGGAT
The DNA here is from genome assembly GCA_023480605.1 of bacterium. GTDB lineage: Bacteria > Sumerlaeota > Sumerlaeia > MVZB01 > MVZB01 > JAMCWS01. The sequence goes on along the minus strand of JAMCWS010000024.1, from coordinate 7,048 downwards.
CGTTGATTACCCGTTGTTAATCGGCTTTACCCCACCAGTCATTTGATTGCATGGCGGGTGGGGGCGGTTTATATTGAGGGTCTCCCAGTTTGATCCATGCGAGGTAAACAGATGCATCGTTGGTTGACTGTCATTATCATCCTGTTGCTGGCCGGCTGCACCGGCGGGATTACCGCGCCGCGGCAGATGACTCACGGAAGCCGATCCATGCCAAACCCCACAATTTCCGTCAGCCGCGCCGATTGTTACTTCGGCCTGCACTTCGACCTCCATCCCGGCGCGCGCGACACCGTCCTGGGGGCCGACGTCAGCGCCGAGAACATCGATCGCCTGCTCGCGCGCGTCAAGCCCGACGCCGTCCAGTATGACTGCAAGGGCCATGCCGGTTACACCGGCTACCCAACGCAGATCGGCTGGCCCTCGCCCGGCATCGTTAAGGATTCGCTGGCCGTCTGGCGCGAGGTGACCCGCCGCCATGGCGTCTCGCTCGGTATCCATTACTCCGGCGTGTGGGATTACGTCGCCGTCGAGAAACATCCCGAGTGGGCCGCCGTCGGCCCCGACGGCAAGCCCGACAAGAAAGCCGCCAGCACGTTCGGCCCCTACGTCGACCAATTGATGATTCCCGAACTCAAGGAAGTGATCGAGCGATACGCCATCGACAGCCTCTGGGTTGACGGCGACTGCTGGGGCGCGGCGCTGGATTACTCCCCCGCGGCCCTGGCCGCCTGGAAACGCCAGACCGGCCGCGACGACGCCCCCCGCAAGCGCGAGGATCCCGGCTGGCTGGAATGGAAAAACTTCCATCGCGCCCAGTATGAGCGCTATCTCTGCCACTGGGTCGACGCCCTGCACGCCTTCCGGCCCGGCCTCGTCATCACCAGCAACTGGATGTATACGACTTTTGCGCCCAAGCCGGTCGTGGCCCGTCTCGACCACCTTTCGGGCGATTTCTCGCCGTCCAATTCGGTCGATTACGCGCGGATCGAGGGGCGCTACATCGCCGGCACCGGCATGCCGTGGGACCTGATGTCCTGGGGCTTCACGACGGCCGAGGGTCTCGACCACGGTTTCAAGACGCCCGCGCACCTCCAGCAGGAAGCGGCGGCCGTCATTAGCCAGGGCGGCGGCTACATGATCTACTACCCGCCGACACGCTCGGGCCACGTCAGCGACCTGATTATCGAAACGGCCGGGCAGGTCGCCGACTTCTGCCGCGCCCGGCAGGCCGTCTCGCACCACAGCACGTCCGTGCCCCAGGTGGCCCTGCTCTACTCCAGCGAGTCGCTCTGGGACGCTTCCGACACTGTTTTTGGTCCGGCCCACCAACTACAATTCGATCTTGAGGGGGCGCTGACCGCGCTTCTGGAGTCACACTATTCGGTCGACATCCTGGCCGAGCACACCCTCCAGCCCCGCCTGCGCGATTACCCGCTGGTGGTCGTCCCCAACGCATACAAAATGACCGACGGGTTCCGCGCGGCGCTGGTCGATTATGTCCGGCAGGGGGGAAACCTGCTGCTGCTGGGGGGCCAGGGCGCGCGGCTTTTCGAAAGCGAGTTGGGCGCGCGAATCAACCCGGCCGAGTCGGCCACGGCCAATCAATTGATCACCCCCGCCGGGCCCGTCAATGCCAACGGCAAGTGGCTCGAAATTGAGTCCGCCGGCCCGGCCCGCCCGCTGGCCGAGCGTGTGCCGGGTCTTAATGTGCTCTCGGTCGACGACCGGACCAACGGCATCTCTGAACAATACCAGCAGGTGTTTCACAAGCGGACGGCCGCGACCGAGACGGCCCTCGGCAAGGGCCGGATCATCGCCGTTTACGGCCCGGTGGGCGAGATCTACTTCCGTGGCCATCACCCCTTCCTGCGCCAGTGGATTGGCGGGTTGGCGGCGCGGCTTTTCCCCGACCCGGCCCTTCGCATCGACGCGCCGCCGGTCGTCGAGGCCGCGCTGCGCCGCACCCCCGACGGCCGCCTCGCGGTCCACCTGCTCAACACCGCCGGCATGCCGGTGGGCGGCCGCCACCCCTACACCGATTTCATCCCGCCGGTGGGGCCGATTCACGTCCGCCTCACCCTTCCGGCGCGGCCGGGGAAGGTCGAGTGGGTGCCCGCCGCCGAAGACGCCGGGCTGCGCTGGAAGTGGTCCCGCGGCGTCCTCGATGTTACCATCCCCCGGCTCGCAATCCACGGCGTGGTGGTCGTGAATGAATGATGACGGCGCGCCGTTTTTGGCGGGCGACTCGTTTTCCCGTGGCTTTCGCGTCGTCGACTGGCCCATATTACGGTTGTGGCGCCGCCGTGCGCGAAACGCCGCATGTCTCTTGCGGACATTACTCAACCGCTCAGGCACAGGTCAAAATCCATGGCGGAATCTTTCCATCTCTCCCCATCCGAATATCATCGTTGGCTGATGGACCGCATCCGGCCCGCCCTGGCCTGGGGCGGCGGCGACGTTGCGGCGTGGCAGGAGCGCCTGCGCGAAAAACTGCGCGAGGTGATCGGCCTGCCGCCCCAGGGCGTGGCGCCCCTGGCCCCGCGCTCCCTATGGAAACGCGAGCACCCGCTCGGAACCATCGAAAAAATCGCCTTCGCCGGCGAACCGTTCGCCGACATTACGGCTTACGTCTGCCTGCCCAAAAATATCCCGCCTCCCTACCCCTTCACGATCTGCCTGCAGGGCCACTCGACCGGGATGCACGTTTCGATTGCCGTCCAGCGCGAGGACGAAACCAAGCCGCTGGCCGTCGAAGGCGACCGCGACTTCGCGCTGGGGACCATGGCCCGAGGGATGGCGGCGCTTTGCATCGAGCAGCGCAGTTTCGGCGAGCGCCGCGAGCAACTCCAGCAACAGGTCAGCCGCGACGGCTGCCACGATGCCGTCATGCAGGCCCTGATGCTGGGCCGCACGCTAGCCGGCGAGCGCGTCGGCGACGTCGACCGCGCGATCGATTACCTGGCCTGGCGCGGCGACGCCGACATGGACCGTGTCGGCGTGATGGGCAACTCCGGCGGCGGGACGATCTCGATCTATTCGGCCGCCCTGCTGCCGCGCATCCGCTTCGCCATGCCCTCGTGCGCCTTCTGTACCTATCGCGAGTCGATCATGTCGATCTACCACTGCGCCGACAATTATCTGCCGGGCCTGCTGCGCTGGGCCGAATCGGCCGACGTGCTGGGCCTTTTCGCGCCCCGCCCGCTGGTCGTCGTCGCCGGACGCGAGGATCCGATTTTCCCGATCGCCGGCGTGCGCAGGGCGTTCGAGAAACTGTCGGCCATTTACGCCGCGGCCGGCGCTGCCGACCGATGCCTGCTGGTCGTCGGCGACGGCGGCCATCGTTTCTACGCCGACGCCGCCTGGCCGCCCCTGCTGGCGTTCCTGCGGCAACGGGTCCCGGTTCCACAGCCACATTGATTTGACTCCGCCGCGGCCATATTGATAGGATGAGGGCGGCCCGACTCCGGCCGTCGCCGCGCGGCCGGCCAACCTTCGGCCAAGAACCGCCCCGAGGAGGGCCACTTGAAAACCGTCCCGTCTTCCACGGCCAAGATCGCCGACGCGCCATTCGCCGCCGGCCTCCCTCCCGGATTGATCCTGTTTTTGTCATGGCTGATTCCCGGCCTGGGTTTCCTGCTCTGTGCGCGCAAAGCGCGGGCCGCCACCCAGTTCGTGATGGTGACGGCAACCTTCGGACTGGGACTGGCCCTGCACGGGGGCGTCGCCTGGCCTAGTTGGAATCCCTCCAGCGACGGCTTCAATCTGATCAACAATTTCACGTTCATCATCCAGATGGGGGCCGGGCTGCCCGCGCTAGCGAGCCTGGTGTCGCACGCCTGCGATCCGGCGTTCGCGGTCATGCCGCCAGGAGCCCCAACCATCTGGTCGATACTGGGCGGCATCCCGTATCACGCCTATTACGAACTGGGGGGCTACTACATGATCGTGGCCGGGGGCCTCAATTACTTCGCTATCTGCAACGTCTATGACCGCCTCATCCGCCCGACCGACCGATACCAGCCCCAGGAGCGTGGCGAGGAGGCGGCGCCGGCCAAGTCATGACGCAAGCGGGCATCATCCATCTTCTTTCGTTGATTTATCTTTCCGCGGTCATCTGCCTGGCCGTGAGCGTGAATGAAAACCGCGGCCTGCGGCGCATCGTCCGGGAAACGGCGCGGCGCTGGCTAAAATTTATGGTCGTCATTCTGATTATCGCCGTGGTGGTCTCGCTGATCAGCCGATGACGGTCCGCCGGCCGGGCCTGGCCGCCGGGACGGCGCGGATTACGCAAAGCATTGATTAAAAATAAGTTACACGCAGCAACGAGATACGGCGCCGCGGCTGGGCACGCATTCTCCATCGGATTTCCGGCTCTCAAGAGTTTCAGGTGGAAAAATATAATGCTTGACACGATGTCGATATATATTGATGATTAAGCTGCCTTTAATCGTACGATTAATGCATTCTTACCCATTTTTGAGAGGAGGGAACTAAATGTTAAAGCGCGTCAAAGGGTTTACCCTGATCGAGTTGTTGATCGTCGTGGCGATCATCGCCATCCTGGCGGCTATCGCAATCCCGAACTTCCTGGAAGCCCAGACTCGTGCGAAGGTTTCCCGGGTGCGGAACGACATGCGGAATCTGGCCTTGGCGCTTGAATCGTATTACTTAGATACTAATGCGTATCCGGCTCAAGACTCGTCGCTTCCCGGCCAGAAACACTTCGGCGCCAACGACATCAAGTCGTTGCCGGCCAACAAGTATGGATTGCGTTACATGCCGACCTTCCGGAACAAAGGGAATCAAAACGACCCGATGTTCACGCTGACGACCCCGGTCTCCTACATCACGAGTTATAACTACGACGTGTTCGCGGACACCAAGGGCGCCACGTTCGCCTACTCGGTCAACAACCCCGCCACCACCAACAGCTATGGTGGCGGCTACCTGCTCTGGTCCTTTGGCCCCGACGCCGACGAGAATGAGATTCAAAGCGGCTCGGGCGTCAACAACACCATCGGCGGCGACATCACCTGCTCGCTTCCAGGAACCGACATGTCGGGTGGTCCGACTCCGCCCTACGTCACCGAGACCATGTACAACCCTGGCCTCACCGTTCCTCAGCAGGCCCTGCTCGACAGGACCTACGACCCGAGCAACGGCACCACCTCGAACGGCGACTTGTGGCGCAACAAGCAATAAGCCCCTGGCGGGCCGCCTGCTCGAAACGCCGCGTCGCGCGCGTCATGCACGCCTGATCCATAAGGGCCGGAAGTTTCTTCCGGCCCTTTTTTCATTGGGAGGTTCGCCGATGACCGTTTCCAGTTTCGCTGCCATCGCACAGTTCGCCCCGGTCCGTTTCGAGTCGCCCTTGCTGCACGCCTCGGGCGACGATGCCGAAGGCAGCCTGTTTATCACCGACGCCGACCGAATCCGCTTCGACATCTCCCTGAACGAAGCCGGCCCGCAACCCGCGTCGTTCGAGCCGGCCGGCGCGCGCCGGCTTCTGTTTTACGATCCGCCGCAAACCCGGGCCGCCATCGTCACTTGCGGCGGGCTCTGCCCGGGCCTCAACGACGTCATTCGCGCTCTCGTCATGGAGTTGCATCACTGGTATGGGGTCAGGGAGGTGTTGGGCATTCAATATGGCTACGCCGGCCTGGTGCCCGACACCGACTGCCCGCCGCGCCCCCTGACGGTCGCGGATGTCGACGATATCCACACCCATGGCGGCACGATTCTGGGCAGTTCGCGCGGCAAACAAGGAGTCGGCCGCATGGTCGACATGCTCGTGGAGCGCCGGATCGATATGTTGTTTTGCATCGGCGGCGACGGAACGCTGCGCGGCGCCCATGAACTGGCCCGCGAAATCCGCCGCCGCGGCCTGCCGATCGCCATCGTCGGCATCCCCAAAACGATCGATAACGACATCGACCTCATTTATCGCAGTTTCGGCTTCCAAACCGCCGTCGAGGAAGCCGACAAGGTGCTCGATTGCGCCCACATGGAAGCCAACGGCGCCCGCAACGGTATCGGCCTGGTCAAGCTCATGGGCCGCGAGTCGGGTTTCATCGCCGCGCACGCGACCCTCGCCAGCGGCGACGTCAATTACTGCCTTGTGCCCGAGGTGCCCTTCGACCTGGGCGGCGACAACGGCCTGCTTGCCCACCTGCGCCGGCGCCTGGCCACTCGCCGGCACGCCGTGATCGTCGTCGCCGAAGGAGCCGGCGCAAACCTAATCGGCGACACCGGCCGGCGCGACGCCTCGGGCAACGTCATCGTCAATGACATCGGCCTTTACCTGAAAGAGGCCATCACCAGCGCGTTCGCCGAATGGAACGAACCGGTCAGCATCAAGTATTTCGATCCCAGTTACCTGATCCGCAGCGTGCGGGCCAATAGCTCCGACAGCATCTTCTGTGGCGACCTGGGGCGCCACGCCGTCCACGCCGCGATGGCCGGCAAGACCGACCTGCTGATCGGCCTTTGGCATGGGGTTTTCACGCACGTCCCGCTCGAAGCGATCGTCGGCCGCCGCAAAAAGATTAATCCCAACGGCAACCTCTGGCACAGCGTCCTGGCCTCGACCGGTCAGCCCAGCTCGATGAGCAACATCGACGCCGCGACTACCCCGACACAGGATTGATCGCTCCCGCTAACGAAAAACTCCCCGCGCTCTTAGGTCGAGGGCGCGGGGAGTCTTGGTGTGGTCGTAAATAGTTGCAGCATCACCATCCGCGGGCCAGCGTCGTGGCGGCTGGACGGTAACGGTATGCAAATAATTTACTCCGATTCTTGCAAAACTCTGCGCACTAGTTCCCGCAGTTGCTCTCGTTGCATGTTCAGCGCGGCGACGAATCGTCCCCGCAATTGAACGGCTCGCTCGGGAACAAGCAGGCGGAACGCGCGGGCGTATTCCCGTTCGATCAAGTCCAGATATGGCAGGTCTAGTTCGCGGTCGAGCATTGACGCCAAACGGCTTTTAGCGTCCCGATCGAGGCCGCGCACCCGATCGAGTAATTCGTCGACGGTGGCGGCCGCCATGCCG
>JAMCWS010000245.1 GCA_023480605.1 bacterium | reverse complement strand
TGAGGTGGCGGGCGAGCCAGTTCCAGACGCCGACCTCGCAGGCGACGTAGAGGAAGAGCGCGAGCGAGAGGAGCAGGAGCACGGGGCTGCCGAGGAGCGATGAGACCTGCGCGGCCTGGAAGGAGACCTTGCCGCTGGGCGGGGCCATTTGCGTCATGCCGTTGACGGCCAGGGCGATGAGGGCGATGGAGGCGGCGAAGACCAGCAGGCGGCTGGCATTGTTTTGAAAGAGGCGCGCGGCCACCAGCGGGGTGATGAGGCCGCCGAGGCCGAAGAAGAGGTTGACGGCGTTGAAGACGGCCGCGCCCTGCAACCACGACACCTGGATGTCGCCCGCCACGGCGAAAGCGGAGGTGACCAGCGCGCCGCCGCCGGTGCCGAGCAGCAGCATCATGCCGGAGACGGAACCGTAGCCCTTGGCGCTCTTGAGGCCGATGAGGGCGATGGCGATGAGCGTGAGCGAGAGCAGCATGCCGAGCTTCTTGCCCTGGAGGTCCATGAGCGGGCCGGCGAAGAACCCGCCGATCATGAGACCGATGGCCTGCATCATGCCGATCTTGCCGTTCTGATTGGGCGAGAGATTGAACTTCTTGGAGAGTTCGGGCAGGATGGTGCCGAGCATGGCGGCGATCATGCCGTAGGTGAGGATGCCGAGGATGTCTGCGATCAGGAGCATAGCGAGAAGATGCTATCAGATCCGGGCCGGGGCATGAAAGCTAGCGGCGCAGCATTTCGGTGAGAACGCGGCCGCTGGAGCCGCTGGGCGGCTCCACCTGGAGCAGTTCGGAGAGGGTGGGGGCGATGTCGTTGACCTGGATGCGGCCGGCGTAACGGCCGGACTTGACCCAGGGCCCGAGGAAGATGACGGGGACGTGGGCGTCGTAATTCCAGGGCGTGCCGTGGGAGGTGCCGGCGGCGTCGAAGAGCCAGTAGGGCTCGGGCACGACGACGAGGTCGGCGGCGCGCTGGTAGTAGAAGCCGTTCCGGACGCGGGCGCCGATCAGACCGGCGGAGGCGAGGCCGCGCCGCAGCTCTTCGCGGGTGTAGACGCGGGCGATGTGCGGCAGGGCGCGGACAGCGGCGGCGGCGGTGGCCTGCACCTCCGCGAGGTCGAGCTTGCTGCGCCGGATCAGGTCGTGATCGAGGTAAGGCCCGGAGCCGCCGGCGCCGAGGACCCATTTGGCCTCGCCGTACTTGTCGTTCAGGGCGGCGGAGACGGCGTCGAGGACGGTCCTGGGCGCGATGCGGCCGCCGGGCATGCGGCGCTGCCGCATCAACTCCGGCACGGCGGCGACGCCGTGGTCGGCTGAAAGCACGATGAGGACGTTGGCGAGGCCCAGGCGCCTGTCGAGGAAGCTGAAGAAGCGGCCCAGCACCTTGTCGGTATGGAAGGTGATCTCCTCGGCCTCGGGCGAGTCCGGCCCCTTGGCGTGGCCGACGGTGTCGTTGGCGGAGAAGCTCATGGCGAGCAGGTCGATGCCGCCGTTGCGGCCCAGGTTTTCGCCTTCGATGGCGGCCTCGGCGAACTTCTCGACGACGTCGTTGCCGGTCTTGGTTTCGGCCATCCTGCCGTAGCTCTGATCGCCCTTCCACTGATCGACGACGCGGCTTTCGTTGAACTTTTTCACCCATGCGGGGAGGTCGGGGAAATACCAGGTGGAGCTGATGAAGTTGCCGGAGGGCTTATCGAACCAGTAGGCGCCGTCGGCCATGCGGCCGGCGGGGAGGATGGCGCTGCGGTCCTTGATGGAGACGCCCACCACTTTGCACTTGTCGCGGCCGAGCATCTTGATTTCGTCGCCGATGGTGGAGACGAGGAGGCGGTGGGGCGAGGCGCCCTCCTTCCCTTTGGCGCCGAGCGGCTGGACGGAGGCGTCGCTGACGCTTGTGACCTGCTTCATGGTGGCGCGGTCAAACCATTCGTTGCCGACGATGCCGCTGACCGACGGCATGGCTCCGGAGAGCAGGATGGAGTGGCCGACGGCGGTGACGGTGGGCATGTGCTCATAGAAGGCGCTGGAGAAGACGGCGCCGCGGTCGAGCAGGCGTCTGAAGCCGGCGTCGAAGCGGGCGCCAAACCTGGTGAGGTAGTCGTAGCGGAACTGGTCCACGGCGATCATGACGACGAGCTTGGGTTTGGCGGCCGCCGGGCGGGGCTGGGGCCTGGGCTGCGCCTGGCCGGGCATCTGAGGCGTGAAAAAGAGAAGGGCGGCGCAGAGCGCCGCCGGGATCGAGTTCTTCATGAGTTGCTTCGAATCATCAGTCGATGACTGCGCCCGTGCCCTGGATCTGGTAGAGAGTGACGGGGCCCTTGATGCCAGCCGGATCGAACTTCTTCCTGTTGGCCCCGGCTTCGTGTTTGGCCTGCGCAACGGCCTGTTCGCGGGTCATTTCGATTTTTGCGAACCTGCCTTCGGCCACGGCCATTCTGCCGATGGCTTCCTGCGGGAAGACGATCTCGCCGTCCTTCACCTTGATGCGAACGGAGGCCTTGGTGGCCGGATCGACGAGCTTCATCCAGCCGCTCGGCGCCAAAGGGAAGGAG
>JAMCWS010000098.1 GCA_023480605.1 bacterium | reverse complement strand
CGCCGACACCCACGCCGATCCCGACGCCGACACCCACGCCGACGCCCACGCCGACGCCCACGCCGACGCCCACGCCGACCCCAACGCCAAACCCGCAATGGACTTCGGCCCAGAAAAACGAGATCAAGGCGATGGTGAGGATGATCAACCATCTGCGCCAGGGATTGCAGATCGCCGACTACGCCATTCCCCGCGCCACCACCGCGGATTTGCAACAGTTCATCGCGAACTTCAAGGCACGCGAGCAGGCTGAAATGGACTACCTCAACGGCTGGCTCATGGATTGGTATCAGATGCAGCCGCCCGCACTGACTCAGTCGGGCGATGACGACGAAGGCGGCCTCCGTGAGCTGAACCGTTTGACCACCAGCCGGTTCGACATCGAACTCCTGGAGATGATCGGCGAATACGACAGCCATGAGTCCTCGATGGCCCGTACGCTGACCCGCCGCGCCCGCCATGCCGACCTCAAAACCTTCAGCCAGATCATGATCGAAACCGATCGGGCTGAAATCCGCCAGGTCGAGGCGTGGATCAAGACCCTCAAGCAGGCTGTTCAGGGTACCGAATCGCACGACGATGACGAACACAATTCCGACTATGACCAGGAGCGCGACGCCCGTCGGCGGCGAGACTAATGGCCTCATCCGACCGGCGGCCGGCGGCGCGCGATGGCGCCTTGCCGATTCCGCCGGTCCCTCTTTGAATCCGTGAATCCGTCCCACGGGGCGGATCGCGGCGACAGCCCTTGGCCCCGGCCGGCCAGGGGCTGTCGCCGTTCCAACCATCGCCTGCGAGCGCGCCGTTTGACGGGAACGAACGTCTTGCCATATGCGTGATCAGCCCGGCAATAAATGCATCCAATTGCACATTAGGCGATCAGTGGCAATCAATTGCATAGTTTTACTTTGTTCGAGAGCAAAGTCGATTACCAAGTCGGTTTTCCACAGGCCTAGATATCGTTGAAAGTGTGTCACTTAAGGATCTCTTGGAAAATAATCGGCGGATGTGAAAGGCGGAATGATTCTCGCTAAATTTTTGCGTAACCCGAAGGATTGGGGGATTGTCTGATCGGGTGCGATGCTGATTCGGCGGCATCGTCGTGTCCATCGTGCGGCTGTGGCGTCGGCTCGGCGAGAAGGGGGGGACCAATCATGAAAATCAACCGTTTCGGTCTCCTCCCGCTGCTGCCAATTCTTGTAATGCTCGCAAATCCCCAAACGGCCGGTGCCGTTATCTACGCCTTCAAAGTCGCCGATCCCATCGCCCTTACCACGGGCGACCGGCACTATCAATCGATCGATTACCGGCTGCATATGGATCCGTCGAAAGTCAATTGGATCTCGTGGAGTCAATTCGGTTCGTTGCAATCCTATGGCGGAAGCAGTGTCATCGACGGGGCGTTCGCCAACAATTTCGGCGTCGACGACTACTTTAAACTCCGCGTGACCAGTTCGCTGGGCCTCGAAACCAACACCTACACGCTCGATCGCAACGACGCCTGGGGCAAAGCCGAGGGCCATCAAGCGATCATCTACGGTGACAAGTCGGTCGCTCCCGACGTCGTGCGCCAGAGCCTCAAGGGCCAGATCCGGGAGTTCGACGAGGGAGGCCTGATCGACGAATGCTTCACCGAGGAAGCCTGCTATAACTTCCATTTCGATTTTTACAACAAGTACACCCCTATGCGCGGCCACAATGAGTTCTGGCTGCTCATCGACGCCGTTGAGGGCTACATCCCCGGCCCCTGCGAACCCGAGCCCATCATACCCGAACCGGGCACGATCGCATTGGTCGGCCTGGGAATATGCGGCCTGCGTCTGCTGCGCGGCCGTCGCCGGGTTCGATCCACCTGACCAACCCGGTCCGTTCAGTTCGATCTCGAACGCTTCACCCGTCGCCGGCAAAATCTCCATCCGTTAGATTCTTACGGGGAGGATTGAATACACAATGGACATAATTTCGTCAGCGCCGTGATTTTACGCGGTGATTCAGGCGCGATCGGCTCTGTATTACTTACCTTAAATTTCCTGCTCCGACGCCTGGATTGTACAGGGAACTCCGGTGGATTCGGCATTGCCGGCTTCCTGCTTTGCGGTCCTTCGCGTGTTCTTTGCGGCCCGATGGTTATCCTCCAGGATCAACCGCCCGGTGATGGCGCGCCGCCGCCGGATGGTGTGTCGGCGGCGGGTTCGTAGTCGGGGATCATTTCCCGCAGCAGGGCGCGGATGCCGGTTTCGTCGCTGCCGGCGGCCAGTTCCTCGAGGCGGGCGATCTGCGCGAACAGGCGCGCCGGATCCTGGGGGGGCTGCGGGCAGCGCGTGATTTTCTGGTGCCAGGTCGATTGGCCGGCTTCCTGCTCGGTCAGCAGGTCTTCGGCGAGTTTCTCGCCCGGGCGCAGCCCCGTGAAGGCGATCGGGATATCGAGCTCCGGCTCCAGGCCGCTGAGCGTGATGAGCTGGCGCGCCAGGTCGAGGATGCGGATGGGCTGGCCCATGTCGAGTAGAAAAACTTCGCCGCCCTCCCCGCGCACGCCCGCCTCGAT
>JAMCWS010000448.1 GCA_023480605.1 bacterium | reverse complement strand
GGAGGGAGCGGCCGTCGGCTCCGCAACCGCTGCCGCGCCCGACACGGCGTTCGGGGGCTGGGTGGCGTGGTATTTCTACGACGTGACCGAGCACCGCCGGACCGAGGATAACCTTCAGGCCCTGCTCAAGCACTCCTCCGACGGCATTTTCATGATCGACGCCGACTGCCGCCTGCGGCTGTTCAACGAAGCCTGCGAGCGCATCACCGGCTACCGGGCCGCCGAAGTGCTGCACAGCGATTTCACGTTCAGCAATATTTTTCAATGCGCCGGGACCGACTGCCAGCGCGCGGCCCATCCCATCCCCGAACTGTGCGCCGGCCAGTTCTGCTTCCGCCGCGACACGACCCACCGCACCCACGAGATGTGCATCCGCACGCGATCGGGCGGCGAAGCCTGGGTCGAGATCAGCTACACCCCTGTCTGCGACGACGCCGGCCGCGTGGCCTTCGTGCTGGGCATCCTGCGCGACCTGACCCCGCGCCGCCAGCTCGAGGAGCAATTGCGCCTGACGCGCAAACTGGCCACGCTGGGCGAGTTGACATCGGCGATGGCCCACGAGATCAAGAATCCACTGGGCATCATCCTCTCGGCGGCCGAGATCATCATGAATCCCGGCCGCCCCGAGGAGCAGAAGCGCCAGGCGGCCGAATTCATCCGCGACGAAGCCAAGCGGCTCGACGATCGGATGAAAGTATTCCTCAAATTTTCCCGCCCCAGGCCGCCTCAGTTCACGGCCCAGAACATCCACCGCATCCTGACCCAAGCCATCATCGCCTACCGGACCCTCTCGCGCCCGGGCTTGGAACTCCAGACCCGCTTCGCGCCGCAACTGCCGCGCGTCGCGGTCGACGCCGACCAGATGCTGCAGGTGTTTCTCAATCTGCTCATGAATGCCGACCAGGCGATGCCGGCCGGCGGCACGATCACCATCACCACCCAGCCGGCCGGGCTGGGCGAAGTGCGGATCGACGTCGCCGACGAGGGCATCGGCCTGCCCGAGGGAGACCAAAGCCGCCTTTTCGAGCCTTTCTTTTCGACCAAGCCCAAGGGCAGCGGGTTGGGATTGTCGATCGTGATGCAAATCGTCGTGGCTCACCGAGGGCGAATTGAGGCGGCTAATCGATCCGAAAGCGGGGCCGTTTTCTCGGTGATCCTGCCCGTCGCCGCCCGGGAGAACCACCCCGCCGCCCCATGATAAGGTTGAAGGCCGTTTCATTATCATCGATACCCGGAGTCATCTACACAATATGGGGACATCTCAGGCTTGATGACCAAAATGACCATGTTCTTCCGTCGTCCATCCGGAACCGCGGCGGGGTTGATCATTATTAAGATAACCAAATAGGATATATAATGCCACTGGTGCTTTGCGCAGTGTTGAGTAATCCTTGCCAGACCATCTTTGGCGGCGATCCGCCTGCTGCCGTAGCCCCTGTCGGGGAGGAATGCCTCATGCTTACCTTCCGTCTGTCGACTGAGCCGGCCGCTGACCGGGCGGCGCAAGCCTTCACCGGCGCCGCGTTGGGTCGCCGGCGCCGCAACCGGCGCGCCGCCGCGCTCACGCCCCGACCGTCGCTGGAGGTGCCGGGCCTGACCGAGCGGATCGAACGCGTCCGCCAACCGCGCACGAAACCGGACGTTAATAATATAGGAATCCACCGCCATGAAACGTTCTGAAATCAACGGTCTGATCAGGGAAGCCGCGGCGTTTTTCGAGCGCTGCCGGGTTTTCCTGCCCCCCTTCGCGCACTGGACGCCCGAGGAGTGGCGGCGCCGGGCGCCCGAGGCGGGCGAGATCATCGAGTGCGGCCTGGGCTGGGACGTAACCGATTTTGGCTCGGGCGATTTTTACCGCCGCGGCCTGCTGCTTTTCACGCTGCGCAACGGCCGGCCGCAAAATCTCAAGATCGGCCGCGGGAAGATCTACGCCGAAAAAATCATGGTCGCTCGCGAGGAGCAGGTGACCCCCTGGCATTTCCACCGCGACAAGACCGAGGACATCATCAACCGCGGCCAGGGGGAACTTGTCCTGCGCCTGGCCAACGCCACGCCGGACGAGGCGCTGGCCGACACGCCCGTCGAGGTAATGGTCGACGCGGTGCCCCGGCGTGTGGCTGCGCGCGGCACGATGACGCTCGGTCCCGGCGAGAGCATCACGCTCACCCCCGGACTCTACCACACCTTCTGGGGGCGGCCGGGCGCCGGACCGGCGCTTGTGGGCGAAGTCTCGGCCGTCAATGATGACGTGACCGACAACCGGTTCCTGGAGGTGGTGGGCCGCTTCCCCGAAATCGATGAAGACGAACCCCCCTGGCGCCTCCTGTGCGGCGACTACGCAACGCTGGTGTAAGCGAAACGAGGAACGCGGAGCGGCTTCGCGACCATTTCATTCCCGATGGACGAAAGCGTTTAAGAATGTTTATCGGCGTAGGGCGAGTATTAGCCGCGAAATGAAACGAAACACACGAAATATTAGACTTACGCGAGAAAAAATGGGTTCACCCGGCAGATGAGGCGATATCTTGTTCGAATTGATGGAATTCGTGTT
>JAMCWS010000054.1 GCA_023480605.1 bacterium | reverse complement strand
CGGCCGCACCGGTGCGGCCGGCCCAAACGGCGAGCTGTTCGACGGCGGCGGCGCGGAAGGTGTCGGCGGCCACCATCATGACCCGTTTGCCGTCGCGCACGAGCGTCTGGGCCATCTTGCCGATCGTGGTCGTTTTGCCGGTGCCGTTGACGCCCACCACGAGGACGATCATCGGCCGGGCCGCGCCGAAGTCGATCGCACGGTTGTTGGCGTGCAGAATCTGCTCGATCGAATCCTTGAACAGGGCCAGCAGCGCCTCCGGGCCTTCCGAAGCCGCCTTGCGTCCCTCCTTGCGCATCCGCTCGACGATCTTCGTGGTCGTCTGCACGCCGACGTCGCTCTGGATGAGGATTTCCTCGATCGCGTCGAGCAATTCCTCGTCGACCTTGCCGTGCAGGCGGATGACCGAGCGCACCCGATCGACGAGGGCCGTCTTGGTCTTGCCCAGCCGGTCGCGCAAGCGGGCGAAAAAGCCTTTCTTCGGCGATTCGGCCGCCGCCGCATCGGCCGCCGCCGCATCGGCCGCCGCCGCGCCGCCGGACGCCGTGTCTTCAGGCGCCCCCTCGGCCCGCGCCGACTCCTCGGCGACCGTTTCGGCCGGGGCTTCGGTCGCTGTCGCAGCCTGGGCGGGCGCGCCGCCTCCGTCGGCCTGTTCCGCGGCGCCGGCCGCCGGTGCGGACGTCTTCTCGTCCAACGGGGGCGGCGCTTCGCTACCCTCGGGCGCTTCTTCGTCCTTCTTTCTGCGAAACCACTTAATCATGACAAACCTCGTTCCGTGGATGGCTCACGCACCCGCGGTTGATCCAGACGGCCGGGCCGATCCCGCCGCCGCGAGCAAAACCGGCCCCCATTATATTCGGCGGGGACGCGTTTGGCATCCATCTTTACGCGCCCTTTATGTTTCCCGGCGAGGCGAGACGCCCCCCGATTGTTGTTCGTTCGGCCTTTTGCGATAATGAAACAAGGCCGGCCGGAGTCGCGCGAGGGACGCCATGGGTCTCAAATCAGCGCTGGAAGTGGTTCGGGACACGTTCGTGGCCTGGCGCCGCGACAGGGGTTCGCAGCGGGCCGCGGCCCTGGCTTTCTACACCATTCTCTCGTTGGCGCCCCTGCTCATCATCGCCGTCGGCATCGCCGGCCTCGTCTTCGGGACGCAACAGGCCCGCGAAACCCTCGTCAACCAGATCGAGCAATACACCGGCGAACCGGCGGCCGGCACGATCCGCGAGATCGTCGGCCACGTCAGCCTGCGCCAGGGGAGCGTCGGGGCGACGGTCATCGGCATCGCCATGCTCCTCGTCGGCGCCATGGGCGTCTTCCACCATCTGCAGGATATGCTCAACACGATCTGGGGCGAGCGGCCGCGCCACCGGCTGGGGATCGTGCGGATCATCGTCTCGCGCCTGCTCTCGTTCATGATGGTCCTCTTCGTCGGGCTGATGCTGCTGGCGCTGCTGATGGTCGGCGCCTTTCTGGCCGCCCTCGGCAAGTATTTCGGCGGCGCCGCGCCGCGCCTGAACCTGGTCTGGCAGGGCATCGATGTCCTCGTCTCGCTCGGTCTCATCACCCTCCTGCTGGCGATGGTCTTCAAGTTGCTCCCCAACGCGCCCATCCCCTGGAAAGACGTCTGGACCGGGGCGATCCTGACGGCGCTCCTCTTCACCGCCGGCAAGTTCCTGCTGGGCCTTTACCTGGGGCGCAAGACCATCGGCTCGCCGTTCGGCGCCGCCGCATCGCTCTTTGTCCTGCTGCTGTGGATCTACTACTCGGCCCAGATCTTGTTCATCGGCGCCGAATTCACGCGGGTGCTGACCCAGAGGCAAAACACATCCCAATCCCAACCCCCGCCGCCGAACCGCCGCACGTGAAGTCATTCCCGATGCCGACTCGTGCTCGTGCTCGAGCTTCTCCACAATCATGGCACCGTCGTTCTCCTCGTTCCTTCATTGACCGCCCAATTCCATTGACCCCCAAGCCACGAACGCACCAGACTTACCCTAATCCGCTGGGCGAATGGGTAGATCACTCTTTTCCATGTCGGATCGAGGTGACTTTTTGCTGGCCCACATCAATCTTGCGAATCCCTACGATCGCGGGAATAATCTCCCCGTGCCGGCTTGCGGCGCACGCCGTGCGAAACGCCGCAAGAGACGCCGTCCGGGGGATTGAGGAATGCCCATCGACCTGACTCCCTATCTCGACGACCTCGAAGAACGTATCGACCCGGACGCCGAGGAGTCACTTTATCGCCAGTGGGCCGCCTTTCTGGATGGCAATGCCGCGGGTGTCGGCGCCGGCGGCGGATCGCCTCATCGGGACGCGATCTTCTCGCCCCGGCGTCCGAAGCCGTCCCCGCCGCGCCTGCCCTGGCCCGCCGTGACGGTCAACCGGGCGTTGGACGATTTCGACGCGATGGCGCTGGCGCAGTTGCGAACCTGCTCCGACAACCTCGCCGCCGGCACCGGCCGCCCCCTCACCGTCCGCGCCAACTACGGCACCTGCATCATGCCCTCGCTTTTCGGCGCCGAACTGTTCGTGATGGGCGCGGCGTTG
>JAMCWS010000345.1 GCA_023480605.1 bacterium | reverse complement strand
ACAGGTTGCGCGCACATGACCTCCAGTCCCGGTAAAATCACCAAGGCTCCCTTCGGCGTCATGCCCGACGGCAAAGCCGTCGACCTTTACATCCTGACCAACGGCCACGGCGTTCAGGCGAAAATCACCAACTACGGCGGCATTGTCGTCTCGCTGTTCGTCCCCGACCGCAACGGCGTCATGGGCGACGTCGTCCTGGGCTTCGACAACCTGGGCGATTACGTCAAGCACAGCCCTTACTTCGGCTGCATCGTTGGCCGCTACGCCAATCGCATCGCCTTCGGTCAATTCACCCTCGACGGCGTGTCGTACACGCTGGCCGTCAACAACGACGCCAATCACCTCCACGGCGGTCTGAGGGGTTTCGACAAGTTCCTTTGGAACGCCGAGCCGATCGAACATGGCAAGGGCGGCCCCGCCCTGGAACTGACCGCCCTCAGCCCCGATGGCGACGAAGGCTACCCCGGCGCGCTGTCGCTCACGGTCTCCTACACGCTGACCGACGACGATGCCCTGCGGATCGACTACCGCGCGAAAACCGACAAAACCACCATCGTCAACCTGACCAACCACAGTTACTTCAATCTGGGCGGGGCGGGCAACGGCGATATTCTCGGCACCGTGATGCAAATCAACGCCGGCCGCTTCACGCCCGTCAACGAGAACCTGATCCCGACGGGCGAGATCCGCGCCGTCAAGGGCACGCCGCTCGACTTCACCCAACCCACGCCGATCGGTGAAAGAATCGACGGCGCCGACCCGCAACTCAAGATCGCCGGCGGCTACGACCACAATTACGTGCTCGATCACAACGACGGGCGGCTGACCGTGGGGGCGGTCGCCTATGATCCGCGTAGCGGCCGGGTGCTCGAAATGCGGACCACCGAGCCCGGCGTGCAGCTCTACACCGGTAATTTCCTCGACGGAACCCTCATCGGCAAAGGGGGCAAGGTTTACCCACATCGCTCGGGCTTCTGCCTCGAGGCCCAGCACTATCCCGATTCGCCCAACCAGCCCGGCTTCCCGTCGGTCGTCCTTAAGCGCGGCCGCGAATATCGGCAGACGACCATCTACCGGTTCTCGACGCGCTAACCGGCTCAACCGAGCATGCGGAGACAACCCACCATGACCGACTTCACCCGCAGATCATTTGTCAAGGGGGCCCTGGCCGCCGGCCTGAGCGCCGCCGCGGCCCCCGGCGCTCTCAGTCCGCTCCAGGCGGCGCCCAGCTCAAAAAAGGGAAATACAATGACCGACAACAACCGGCCCAACATCCTGATCGTCCACTGCCACGACTTGGGACAATACCTGCATTGCTACGGGCGCAAGACGGTGCAGTCGCCCAACCTCGACGCTTTCGCCGCCGACGGCGTGCGCTTCGCGCGCAGCTTCTGCACCCAACCCGGCTGCAGCCCCTCGCGCGCCTCGATCTTCACCGGTCGTTATCCCCATAGCAACGGCGTCATGGGCCTGACCCACGCCAACTTCGCGTGGGATCTTCACCCCTGCGCCACATGGCCCAGATCCTGGGCGAGGCCGGTTACGCCACGGCCTGCATCGGCATCTTCCACGAGGCGCGCACCGTCCAGCGTTGCGGCTTTCAGGAATATATCCCCGGCGCCAAGGCTCTCGACGTGACCGACAAGGCGATTCCGAAACTCAAATCGTTTGCTGAAAATCCCGGACGGCCGTTTTTCGCCACCGTGGGATTCATCGAGCCGCATCGTCTGCCTTACAAGGAGCCCCTCTTCCCCTTCGCGATTCCCAACGACTTCAGCATCCCCGGCCCGCACATCGAGCCCGACGATACGCTGGGAGTCGAGATACCCGGCCACCTGAAAGACACCCCCGGCACCCGACGCGAAGTGGCGGGCCTTCAGGGGGCTGTCAAACACATCGACGAACAATTCGGGCGGATCATGAGCGCCCTGCGCGAAACCGGCCTCGAACGCAACACGCTGGTCATCTTCACCACCGATCATGGCGTCGGACTGCCGCGCGCCAAGTGCTCGGTCTACGACCCCGGCATCGGTGTGGCCTTCATGCTGCGCCTGCCAGGACGGCCGGGCTGGAACGGCGGCGTGGTGCGCGAGGAGATGATCTCGAACATCGACTACCTGCCGACGATTCTCGATCTGGTCGGCCTGCCGGTGGCGTCCAACGTGCAGGGCCGCTCGCTCGCGACGCTTCTCGACGGCAAGTCCTACACGCCGCGCGACGCCATATTTGCCGAACTAACTTATCACGATTATTATGACCCCATCAGGGCCATCCGCACCGAGACCCACAAACTGGTAGTCAACTTCAGCGCCGCGCCGGGATTCATGGATCCCTCGCAGTGCTGGCGTCCGCCGTCGGACTACGTGACCGGCCGCGCCCATCATCCACTCGTTGAGCTCTACGACCTGCGCGACGATCCTTGGGAGTTGGCCGATCTGGCCGAAAAACCGGAGCACGCGGCCGTGCACGCCGACTTGCTTCGCCGGCTCCAACGCCACATGGTCGAAACCGAGGACCCGCTCCTGCGGGGCGCCGTCACCTCGCCCCAGCACCGGATGTCG
>JAMCWS010000059.1 GCA_023480605.1 bacterium | reverse complement strand
GCGTGTTCGCTTTTCTCGCGGGCGTCCGGCTTTGCGGCGCCGCCGGACGCATGAGAGATGCTGCGAAGGCGCCCTCGCGCCGCGGCGCGCCTCTCGCAGGTTACCTCTTCGCTGCCGGCTCGGGGATCATGTCGGCGGTCTTCAACATCGGGTATGCTCTGGCGTTGCCCATTCGGGACGCGGGCGAGCGGCTGGGGCACTCCGCCTTCGCGGCCACCAACTGCATCTGGCTGCTCATGCTGGCGGCGGGATCGATCCCCAACATCGCTTTCTGTGCCCGCCTGCTGCGCAAGAACACGAGTGTTAAATTGTTTGCCGAGCCCAATTCCGGCAAGGCCTGGGGGCTTAGCGCGCTCATGGGCCTGCTATGGGGCGGCAGTATTTTTCTTTACGGCGCCGCCACGCCGCTGCTCGGCGATATCGGGCCGTCCGTCGGATGGCCGTTGAGCCTGGCCGCGGCGCTGCTGGTTGCGAACCTGATGGGATTGATCCTGGGCGAATGGCGCGGCGCCGGGCCCGAGGCCGCCGGGAAGATGCGCCTCGGCATCCTGACGCTCCTCGGAGCGATCGTGCTTTGCGCCGCTTCGGCCCGATTGGGGGCTCCATGAAAACCATACCGTCCGTCTGTCTGCGCTTCCAGGGAAAGTTGCTTGTCTCCTGCCAGGCTCCCGAAGGAGACGTCTTTCGCGATCCGGCTTCCATGGCCCGCTTTGCCCGCGCTGCCGTTGAGGGCGGCGCAGCCGGCATACGTGCGAACGGCGCGGTGGACGTCCGGGCGATCCGCGAGGCCGTCAGCGTGCCGATCATCGGGATCCACAAGGCCGTTCAGCCGGACGGAAAGATCCTGATCACGCCTTCGTTCGAGGCGGCGCGGGAACTGGCCGGGTCGGGCGCCGATATTATCGCGCTCGATTGCAGTCGACGCGGCCTCCGCCACGGCGCGCTGGAAAGGCTCCGGCGCATAAGGTCCGAATTGAACATCCCGGTGGCGGCGGATATCGCCACCATCCAGGAAGCCGTTCGAGCCGATGCCGCCGGCGCTGACCTGGTCCTCTCCACAATGCGGGGGTACACCGAGGAGACCGCGCACGTTGCCTCGTTTGATCCCTCTTTCATTGCTGAACTGGTTCGCTCGGTGGACGCGCCGGTCATTGCCGAGGGCAGGGTGGAGACGCCCGGGCAGGCTCGCGAAGCGCTGGCCGCCGGAGCGTTCGCCGTTGTTGTGGGCGGCGCCATCACCCGGCCACGGCTGATTGCGCAACACTTCGCGGCGGTCCTGGAAGAGCAGCGCACCGCGCGCGAGACACGCCATTTCATCGCCATCGACCTCGGCGCGACCAGAACCAAATATGGCATTGTGTCGAGCGCGGGAGAGCTTCTGTGCGCCTCATCGTCCGACCCGCCGGCGCATGGGGGACGGGAGTCGCTGCTCGCGCATCTCAAGCGGGCGGCCGCCTGCTCACGCGATCTCTGCGCCGGCCGCGGCATCACGCCCTCCGCCATAGGCGTCGCAACCGCCGGTTGGGTCGATCCCGCAGCCGGCTCGGTCGTATACGCGACGGACAACCTGCCGGGCTGGACCGGCGCCCGAATCGGAGGCGAACTGGGGGCGGCCACAGGACTCCCGGTCGCCGTGGAAAACGACGCCAACGCGCTGGCACTGGGCGAAAAGTATTTCGGCGCGGCGAAGGGCTTCGACGATTTCGTTTGCATCACCCTGGGCACCGGCGTAGGCGGCGGATGCTATGTGAGCGGGCGTCTGAACCGGGGAGCGCACTTCCTTGCCAACGGCTTGGGGCACATCGTTGTCGAGCCCGGCGGCCTGCCCTGTACTTGCGGCCAGAGAGGCTGCCTGGAAGCATACGCCAATGCGGCGGCGCTCCTGCGCTACGCAGGAGAGGGCGCCTTTTCGTCGGCGGAGGAACTCATCCTTGCGGCAAACGCGGGAGACGCCACGGCGCTCGCCGCCGTGAGCAGGCTCGCCGTTTACCTGGCGCGCGGCTGCGCGATCATCGTTCACCTGCTCGATCCCGAGGCGCTGATCCTCTCCGGCGGCATCGCGCAGGACAACGCCGGCCTGCTCGCCTGTCTGGAACAGAAGTTGTCCGCCCTGGTGCCGATATGGAAACTTCGCCGCCTCCGGATCGCCTTGTCGCCGCTCGGATATTACGGCGGCGTCATCGGGGCGGCCGCCGCAGCCATCGCGGCAGGGATATGACGGGCCGCTAATCTTAATCGGCGAGTGGAATCCAAACGATCATGTGCGGCATGCCGCGGTTCGCCCAGGCGTAGTAAGGGATGAGCCGGGTGGCGGCGTTACGGGCGGGCTCCGGCCGGAACGTGCGATAGAGCAGGCCCGTCCAGACTCCTTCCGGGCGCACACGCGCTCGATCTCCACGGGCCGTCTCCGCCATGACAGAGACATTGTGGATCTGTTACGGGCCACTCTTCCTCCGGCGTCGGTCACCGGCGCTCCCAAGATTCAAGCCATCCAGGTGGCTCTGGAACAGAAGAACCAGCGCCGGGGACCGGCGATGGGCGCGCTGGGCTGGATATCGCTTG
>JAMCWS010000161.1 GCA_023480605.1 bacterium | reverse complement strand
AGACGCTCGCCGAACGGCTGGCGGCTCACCCCCGCGTGCGAATGCTCGAACCGATGAGCTACGACCGCTACGCCGCGTTGCTGACCGAGGGGGGCGTGGCGCTGGACCTGATGGCCCGCAACGCCGAGCGCGAACTGGCCTACACGACCCGAACGGTCGTCTACCTGGCCGCCGGCCTGCCGATCATCCACGACGATTATTCGGAACTGGGGAGCGTGATCGCGCGCGCGGGGGCCGGCTGGGCGCTCGATCCCGCCGACCGGCCGGGTCTGGCCCGCCTGCTCGACGCGATCCTGGCCGGGCGCGAAGACCTGGCCGTACGCGCCGCGGCCGCCCGCCGCCTGGTCGAAACGGAACTGAATTGGGAACGGACCATCGCGCCGCTGGCGGACTTCTGCCGCGCGCCGGCCTTCCGCCCCGGCAAGACGGTCGCGCGCTTGGCTTTCGAGGAGCGCGCACGGCGCCTGGCCGAGGTCGAACGGACCCTCGATGCCGCGCGACGCGATCTGGCCACGCTGCGCGGCAAGCGCTGGGTGCGCTGGGGATTGGCCGCCGCATCGCGGGGCGCGTGGCTGCGCTGGCCGGCGGCCGCGGCCGCTCTGATGGTCGGCCTGGCCCTCATCCCGGTCTTTTGGCTGAATGACCGGCTGACGGGAAAAAATATGGGAACATGATATGGGCAGGGGGGCATGTGCATTTATTACGGATCGAAGTGAAGCGGCGCGTATACCCCGGCAAGGTCGGCACTGGATGCGATCGCTCTTTATGGACTCGCTTTCTCCGTGATTTCCGTGGTTAAAGAAAAAACAACAATATTTAACCACAGAGTTCGCGGAGGAAACGAGACCACGGATATGAAGGTGATGAGGAAAACCGAAAAGCATTCGCCAACCTGGTTCGCATGATACGTGACTGTAAAAAATTGGAGAACCATCCATGAAAATCGAGCAAACGGCCTTTGGTCCGTGGAAAGGCGCCTGGCGCCTGGAGCATGAGGGAGTGGAGATGATCGTCGTCACCGAAGTCGGACCGCGCATCTTGTCGCTGCGGCTGGCCGGCGAAGACAATATCCTTTTCGACGACTCGCGCGGCTCCCTCACCCGCGGCGACTGGAACATCTGGGGCGGCCACCGGTTCTGGGTCGCGCCCGAGTCCGAATCGACTTACGAAGCGGATAATGCGCCCTGCACCGTCGAGGTGGGTGGCGATTGCCTGCGCGCCACCGGGCGGCCCGAAAAAAGCGGTCTCGAAAAAACGCTCGAAATCGCGCCCCGCCCCGGCCGCGGCGGTTTCACCATCCGTCACATCCTGCGCAACACCAGCCCGATGGTCCAGCCCGGGGCGATCTGGGCCCTCACCTGCGTCGCCCCGCGCGGGCGCGTCGTCATCCCCTGGGGCGAGGGCACGGCCGGCTGGCGCACACAGATGGTCCGCTACTGGGCGGCCTGGGGGGGGCACGCCAGCGACGTCGCCAGCCGCCAGTGGCAGCCGCTTGCCGGCCGATTCGTGGTCGACCCCACCGGCGAGGAAGGCAAGGTCGGCGTGTTCAGCGACGGCGGCCGCCTGTGCCTGTTGCGTCCCGACGCCACCTTCGTGAAGGCATGCATCCCCGTCGCCGAAGGCCCTTATCCCGACGGCGGCTGCAATATCGAGCTTTACACGTGCGCCCGCTTCGTCGAACTGGAAACCCTGAGTCCGCTGCGCACCTTCTTGCCGGGCGGGCAATATGAACACACCGAATACTGGCTGCTGAGCCCCCGGACCTTTCAGTCGAAGGAGTGGGCCGCGGCGGCGGGCCTGATCGACTGAGGGAACGGAACGGCCGCGTGCCATCGAGCCGCCCACGCGCATCGATGATTCATCCAAGGAGCAAGGTCATGATTCAGTGGAGACGCAACGTCCGGTTGTTCGCCGCGCTGGCGGCCGCGATCGCGGCTTTCGCCACGGCCGGCGGACGCGCCGAATCCGCAAAACAGGAGGAGCAAAGCATGAAGGCCACCCCGTCCGCCGCCGCGCCGCGCAAAGTCAAGGTCGCCGCCATCCGCGTCGTCTGGGGCAACAAGGAGCCGGGCGACGCCGTGATCGCGCGCGGCCTGAAGCTGGCCGCCGACGCCGCCGAAGCCGGGGCCCAATACATCCTGCTGCCCGAGGATTTCCTGCACGGCGGGGCGCCGGAATCGGCCGCGATCCCCGATGGCGCGAAAGTCCGGGTGCTGGTCGAGTTCGCCCGCGAACACGGGGTCTTCGTCGTCGCCGGCATCGACGAGTTCGAGAAGGGCGCCAACCGCGAGCGGCCCGACACCTGGGAAAAATTCATCACCGCGGTGTTCGTATCGCCCGACGGGGTGCTGAGCAAGCACCGCAAGGTCAACATCAACATCGAACACATGGCGCCGGGTTGGAAGCCGGGGAGGCCCAAGACCGACGGCGACGCGTGGCCGGGATTCGATTACAAGATGCACGCCATCGGCGCCATCGAGCGCTCCGGCATCATGATCTGCCGCGACAGCTTCACGAACTACGCCTGGACGCGCGTCCTGAGTCAGGATCCCCAGATCATTTTCCACCC
>JAMCWS010000357.1 GCA_023480605.1 bacterium | reverse complement strand
AATGACGATCCCGATACACGGGAACTCGGTTTACGTTGCGGCTCTCCGGCACATGCGCGCGTCGCCCTGGATTGGGCCGGTTTGCCAGGAGCCGCGCGCATGCCGCCAGGCGCTGCAACCGGTAGGTTTGCCTGCAAGCGGCTTCAGGAAATTTGGGCTTACAGCGCGCGCGACTTGTGCATATAATTCATGAGGAAGGCGGGAACCGTCCCGGCTTCGTCGGCGCGTCTTTGTTCGCAGCCCCAGGGAGGGCGAAGAGGAGCCCCCGTTATGTATAACAAGAAGCCGTGCGCCAAATGCGGTAAAGATGCGGTTTTTAAATTCACCCGCATCAAGGACGGCCAGGTGTTCGACATCTACCTGTGCGCCGAGCACGCCGTCGAGATGAGCCCCTATCAAAAGCCCAAGGCCGCCTTGAGCGACATCCTCGAGGGGCTGCTCAAGCAGGAGCTTCATCTCAAGCCAACCGGTCCCCAGGCTCCCTCCGAGTTGCGCTGTAAGATGTGCGGGCTGCCTTTCGAGGCGTACAAGCGCAATCTGTTGCTCGGGTGCAGCGACTGCTACGAGTCGTTCCGGGAATTCCTGATTCCCGAATTGCGCCGCATGCACGGCGGCACGCGTCACGTCGGCCGCCGGCCGGGCGGCAAGATGACGCCCATCCCACGACCCGAACCCGCCCCGGAATTGAAAGAGATCGACCCCGCAACCGCGGCCGCCAAGGTTAAGTTCGTCACCTCGCCGACCAAGGGCGGTAAAACGCTCATCAAGGATCCCCTGGTAGCCATCGATGAGCTTAAACGCGCCATGAAAAAAGCCATCGCCGACGAGGACTACAACAAGGCCGCCCTCTGCCGCGACCAGATTCGCGAATTGCAGGAACAGGCGAAAGGCTCCGAATCCGAAACCCACAGCGCCTGATCCAACCACGCCCCGAGTTCACCAGGTCCGGCGGCAGGCCGTCCGATTTCATGCAATCCGGTTCCGATTACCCCAGCGACTCGCCCTATCTGACTCCCGGCGCCGTTGCCGACACCCTGGCGGCGCTTGTCGGCGTGAACAGCGTCAATCCCGCGTATGGCGGCCCCGAGGGAGGGGAGCGCCGCGCGGCGGAGTGGGCGGCCGGTTTTCTGCGCCGCGCCGGCCTGGAGCCCCGCCTCGCCGAGGCGCTGCCCGGACGCCCCAATTTGCGCGCGACCCTGGAGGGTGACGGCACTGCTCCGCCTCTCTTGCTGGAAACGCACATTGACACGGTTTCGATCGCCGGCATGACGATCGACCCTTTCGCCGCCCGCGTCCACGGGGGACGGCTCTGGGGACGGGGCGCGACCGACGCCAAGGCCCAGGCCGCCGCCCTCCTGCATGCCATGGCGGCGTGGGCCGCCGCCGAGCGGCGTCCGCCGCGCCGGATCGAACTGGCCCTGACGGTCGACGAGGAGTTTGGCTTCGGGGGCGCCCATGCGCTGGCCGCCGAACGGCCCGATGTCGCCGGCGCCGTCGTCGGCGAACCGACCGGCCTGGGCATTGTGACGACCCACAAGGGGTCGATCCGCTGGTGGGTGCGCCTGGAGGGGCGCTCGGCCCACAGCGCCCACCCTTGCCTGGGCGTCAACGCGATCGCGCTGGCCGCCGCGTTGGTGCGGGAGATCGACCGCGAATACGCCGCCGATCTCGCCCAGCGTCACGCCCCCCTGCTGGAACCGCCGACGATCAACGTCTCCATGATCGAGGGGGGCGTCCAGGCCAACCTGGTTCCGCCGTTGTGCCGCCTTCAACTCGACCGCCGCACTTTGCCGGGCGAGACCGTCGCCACGGTCATGGCCGAGTTCGAGGAACTGCTCAATCGCCTGCGCCGACGCATTCCCGATTTCAAGGCCGTCTGTGAGCCGCCCATACTCGCTTCGGATACCTTCTCCAGCCCGCCGCGCAACCCGTTGGCGCGCGCCGCCGGCGCGGCGGCCTTGGCCCATGGAGCCGAGTCATCCGCGCCGATGGGCGTCAATTACGCCACCGATGCGTCGGTTCTGGCGCAACTGGGCCTGCCGATCGTCATCGCCGGCCCCGGCCATATCGATCAGGCCCACACGGCCGACGAGTTCATGCGCCTGGACGAACTGGCCGCCGGCGCCCGTTTCTATTGCGATCTGATCGGCCGCCCCTGGCCGGAAGGGGCCGCCGCGTGAGCGGATTCCCTCCACCGCGAGTGACCGCGCGTCCCCGCATCGCCTGGATCGCCGGCACGCGGGGCGAAATCCTCCTCCTCGGACCCCTGTTCCAACATTATATCCGCCGCTCGGTCCGCAACTCCCGCCCCGGCGAGCCATTGAGCTGGCTTTTGACCACCGGCGAGCACGGCATGGCCGCCTGGCAGGCCCTCGACTTACTTAACCTCGTGCCCGACGAGGCAGGCGAGCTCTGCCACCCCGCCGACGAGCCGGCCGTCCGCCTGGGCGCCATGCTCGCTCGCGCCGAAGCGTTCGTCCGCCAGCGCAAGGCAACTCACGTTGTCTTTGCGGGCTTCGGTCCCACGGCTGCCGGTGCGGCGCTCTAC
>JAMCWS010000247.1 GCA_023480605.1 bacterium | reverse complement strand
GGCCACCCGCACGGTGACCTTCACCGGAGCGCGGCGCACCCGGTCGTTTTCCAGCCCCAGGCCAGGCACGGCGCGGCTACCCGGGCGCCGCGTGAAGCGCCAGTGCGTGAACGAGCGCCCTTCGCGCGAGGCCAGCTCGATCCGGTGGAGGCTAAAGTCGGCGCCCCGCTGGAGCAGCGGCGTCATCGCGACGACGCCCACCCGCGTCTCGAACGTTGCCAGCCGGTCCACGGCCGGGCGCGAATAAGCGTCGTCGGGATAAACCGGCGGCGCGACGGCGGCCGGCGGCGCGGCGGTCGCGGAATGGGCGCCCTCCGCCGCGCGCGCGCCGGCTGCTATCCGCACCGCAAACGCAACCAGAATCACGCCCCAAAGCACACTCGCGCCACTCGATCGCTTCGTCATCGCACCCAGCTTCATCGTACGTCTCGCTTCGCGTCAGGATGTCCCGGCATATCCAGCCGGCACTTGTCCGTCGAGGGCCGATTCGCCTTTACAGCCCAGGATGATTTCGACCGGCAGGCGCCAGACCTTGCCGGCCTGGCTCCGTTCGATCCGGAATCCGGCCTGTTCGAGCGCCCGCCGCGCCATGATCGGTTCGCAGTCGAAAATGCCGGGCAGTAGATTGTGCAATCGCCTGTACCATCTTGCGTAAGGCCCCGCGTTGCCTGCCCGCGACATCGCGACCACGGCCAACCGCCCCCCGGGGCGCAACACCCGGCGGCACTCGGCCAGAACGCGCGGAATTGCGTCGGTGGGAAACAATTCCAAGGTAAAGGACATGAATACACCGTCGAGCCGCCCCTCCGCCAAGGGGAGTCGGCGGGCGTCGCCGATGATAAAATCCACGCGCCCGGCGTGGCCGGTCCGCGCCACGCGCCGGCGGGCGCGACGCATCATTCCACACGAGGGGTCCACGCCCAAAACGCGCCCCCGCGGGCCGGCCGCCCGAGCCAGCGCCGCGAGTCCGCTTCCCGTTCCGAAGCCGATTTCGAGGAGGAACTCGCCCTCGCGCGGCGAAAGCACCGCCAGGCCCGCGCCGCTCATAACGATCCGACATCAGATCGTAGACTCGGCTGATGTGATCATAGAACGCGCGCGTGTGCCGCAACCAGTCCGCCGAGTTGCCCATGAATTCGCGCCGGGTGTTGGGGGATGGGCAACCGGCCACCGTGGGGCGCCGGTTTACCGAGGTGTCCGTGCTGGCCCGACCATTTAACAGCTTGCTCCAGTCGGCCACGGATATCAAGCGACGAGCGCGCCGGCGTGACGCCATCGGCTGGACGATACAGGATTATCTTCTTACGGCCATGCCGAGCAAGCCGCCGCCGGCGCGCCTCACTTGCGCCCATCCAGCACGGCGCGCTCGTAGGCCTTGACTTCGTCGAGCCAGGCCCGGCCGACCGGAACGCCCTTTTTCCGACAATAATAATCCCACACCGCCGCGGCCGGCATGGACTTGAGTTCCTCGAGCAGAGCCAGGCGCGAGGTCAGGTCGCCCTGGCTTTCGGCCGCGCGCAACTGGCCGGTCGGCTCGAGCAGGGCCAGCAGCAGGGCCTTGAGCATGTTGCGCGTGCCGATGACCCACGCCGCGATGCGGTTGATGCTGGCGTCGAAAAAATCCAGGCCAATGTGGATACGGCCCAGGAAACCGCCGCGGACGATTTCTTCGGCGATGGCGCGCAGTTCGTCGGTCAACATGACGACGTGGTCGCTATCCCAGCGGACGCCGCGGCTGACGTGCAGGAGGATTTCGTCGACATAGAGCAGCACGGCGGAGATTTTGTCGGAAATCACCTCGGTCGGGTGGAAGTGGCCGGCATCGAGGCAGAGCAGCTTCTTGTTGGCCACGGCGTAGCCCATGTAAAATTCATGGGAGCCGACGACGTAGCTTTCCGAACCGATGCCGAAGAGCTTGCATTCGACGGCGTCGAGGTTGTGCGCCGGATCGAGCGGCTCCTTGAACACCTCGTCGAGGGCCTGCTTGAGCCGCTCGCGCGGAGCCTTGCGGTCGACGGGAACGTCCTTGTAGCCATCGGGAATCCAGACGTTCGTGACGCAGGGAGTGCCTAGGGCCTTGCCCATCGCGACGCCGATGCGGCGGCAGACGATGGCGTGATCGATCCAGAATCGGCGGATCGCCGGATCGGCGTGGCTGAGCGTGAAGCCGTCGTCGGCCTTGGGGTGGGAGAAGAAGCTGCCGTTGAAATCCATGCCCATCCCCTTGGACTTGGCCCAGTCGATCCAACGGCTGAAGTGGGCCGGCTCGAGCCGGTCGCGTTCAACGCGCTTGCCGCCCGTTTCGGCGTAGACGGCGTGGAGGTTGAGGCGGTGGGTGCCGGGAATGAGGCTCAAGGCCTTGTCCAGGTCCTGGCGCAATTCGTCGGCCGTGCGGGCCTTGCCGGGGTAGTTGCCGGTGGCCTGAATGCCGCCGCCCGAAAGCATGGCGTCGGGCGTTTCGAAGCCGCCCACGTCGTCATCCTGCCAGCAGTGGAGGCTGACGGGGATCTTCTCGAGGGCGGCCAGCGCCGTGTCGGTATCCACGCCGATGGCGGCTTCACGCTCAGCCAC
>JAMCWS010000287.1 GCA_023480605.1 bacterium | reverse complement strand
TGGCCGGGCCGCGCGGTGTCGGCAAGACCACCTCGGCCCGCATCCTGGCCAAGGCACTCAACTGCGAGCAGGGCCCCACGCCCACACCGTGCGGCCAGTGCCGCCACTGCGTCGACATCGCTCTGGGCAACGACCTCGACGTGATCGAGATCGATGCGGCCAGCAACACCGGCGTCGACAACATCCGCGACCTGCGCGAACGCATCATCCAAGCCCCCTTCGCCTCACGTTACAAGGTCTACATCATCGACGAAATCCACATGCTTTCGACCGGGGCGTTCAACGCGCTGCTCAAGACGCTCGAGGAGCCGCCCCCCAACGTCGTCTTCATCTTCGCCACGACCGAAATCGACAAGGTTCCCGAAACGATCCGCTCGCGTTGCGTCGTGCACGCCTTCCGCCGCCTTTCGGCCGAGGACATCGTTCGCCGCCTCGAACAGGTCGCCGCCGGCGAGGGGATGCAGGGCGATGCGGCCACGGCGCGCGAGATCTTCGGCCTCATCGCCCGTTCGGTCGAGGGCGGCATGCGCGACGCGCTCGTGCTTTTCGACCAGCTTCTGGCGCTGACCGAGGGCAAGCCCGACGTCGAATCGGCCCTCAAGTTGCTCGGTCTCGCCGACCGCGCCGCCCTGGCGCAGACAGTCGGCTGGCTGGCCGCCGGCGACGCGCCCGCCCTGCTGGGTCTCATCGAGGATTTGGTCGAGCGTGGCCGTAACCTCGAACGGTTCGTCAAGAGCCTGACGGCCTACCTGCGCGACCTGATGCTGCTCCAGGCGGACGCCGGCGAGGGGCTGGTCGCGCTCAGCGGCGAGGCGCTCGACGCGGCGCGCCAGCAGGCCGCCGGCCTTTCGCCCGCGACGCTCTTCAACTTCCTCAACCAGATGTTCGAACTCGAGGAGCGGCTCAAGCAATCCGGCCAGGCGCGTTTCCTGCTCGAATTCACCTTCCTGCGCATGGCGGCGATCAAGCCGGTCGTGCCGCTCGACAAACTTATCAACCGGGTTGGCGCGCTGCCCGACGCGGCATTCGGCCCGTCCGCCCCCGCGGCCGCCGCCCAATCTTCCGCCGGCCCCGTCCCGCCGGCCGATTCGCCCCCGGCACGCCCGGCCTGCGTCGTTGAAGCCGTTGCGCCGGTACCGCCGGCCCCGCGCGCTTCGGTGGCCACGCCGCCTTCGGATTCCGATGATCTGTTCGGCGGCGCCGAGAGGCGGGCCGCCGGCGCGGCGTTTTTCGATTCGATTCCCGAACGCGCGCCGGCCGCAAGCCCCGCCGCTTGTCCGCAAGCCGCCGCCGAGGCCGTGTCCGCGTCGGCGGACAATCCCCTCTCGGGCCTCGCGCCCGCCGAAATCATTGGGCGCCTCATTCCCCAATTGCCCGATTGCGCCCGGTTCCTTTCCCGTTACCTGCGCCAGGCCGCGATCCGGTTCGATCAGACCGGCGTTCTCCGCCTGGCGTGGCCGCCGGAAGCCGCGCTCGCCCGGCGGATGATCGAACGGGCCGACAATCTGGCCACCCTCGAGGCCGGCCTGGCCAGTCTCTGCGGCCAGACGGTGCGCCTGCGCAGCGACACCGCCGCTGGATCTTCCGAAATACCCGGCTCCATCGCAAGTTCCCCGACATCGGCTGCGGCCGCGTCGGCCGATCCCCCCGCTCATGTGTATATGGGCGCGCCGGGCGTCGTTCATGCCGGCGCCGCGGCTCCCGCGCGCGTGCTGGCCGATTCCGAGCCTTCGCCGCAGCCGCCGCTGGCTCAGCGGCCGGTCGACGAAAGCCGGATCGTGTCGCCCCCGGCCGACGAGGATGAATTCACGGATCTTTCGTATACCGTCGATTCGGACGCTTACGCCGCGGCGGCCGCCGCGACCCGCCCGTTGCCCCGGCCGCGAGCGACCGCGGCATCCGCCCGACCGGGTCCCGCACCCGCGCCCCCGGCGGACCGGCGCACCGCGCTCGAAAAGGCGCAGGCTTTTCTTAAGGTGAGCGACGACGCCGCGAAGCGCGTCAAGATGCTGCGCGACATGCTGGGCGGCCGCGTCATCGACGAAAACGGCCAGCCCCTGGCGATCTGATCGCGGGCCTCGGTCGCGTAAAAAAAAATCAGCCGGGCCATGCCCGTCGTGTGCGACGGAGCGCGACCCGGCCGACCCCTTCTCCACAATCCTACCCGACATTCAGACGAAGCGAAAACGTTCTCAGGCCGTTGCCATCCGCCGCCGGGCAAATCCCGCAATCCCCAGGCCCAGCGCCACCAGGCTCAGCGTCGCCGGTTCGGGAATGACCGGCGGAACGTACAAATAATCCGAACCGAATTCGACATACGAGCCTTGGTTCAGGAAATCCAGGTTCAGCAGCGACTGGTCCAGCGCCAGGTCGATGATGATGCTGTCCAGGATGAAACTGCTATTGCCGAAGGGCGTGCTGCCGGCGGCCACCAGGCCGAAATCCAGCCCCCCACCGACGCCGCCCACGTCGCCGTTGAAGTTGGTGACCGCATTGCCGCCGTTGCTGTGCGACGTGACGGCGTTGAGGGCGCCGACGACCACACCCGTCCCCGCGTTGCCGAACAGATCATC
>JAMCWS010000009.1 GCA_023480605.1 bacterium | reverse complement strand
ATCGACTTCGAAGCGCGCGGCGACGGCATCATCGTGGACAACTGCACCTTCGAGAACAACGCCGGCGCCGGCATCGAGGTTCTCGGGCTGCGGTCGCCCCAACCCGTCAACGTGACCATCCGCAACTCGCGCTTCATCAAGAACAACTGGGCCAACAAACTGGGGCCGTCCGAGATCTACGTCTGGGGCAAAAAGAAGGATCCCAAGGTCTGCTGCAGCACGGGGACGATCGAAAACAACGCTTACGTGCTGCTGCCGGGGGTCAATTTTTTCGTCAACGAGGCACCCGAAACCACGCAGTGGACCCTCCGGAACAACACGCCATACGCCAGCGCAAAGGAACTGGAAAAGGCCGTTCCCTACAACAAGCCCCCCGTCGTGGAGGCCGGCGACGACATCATCACCGACCGGCCCACGGCGCGCCTGGCCGGCTCGGTCACCGACGACGGCCGGCCCGGCAAGCGCCTCGTGGCGCGCTGGGAGCAACTCGAAGGGCCGGGCACGGTGACATTCAAAGACGCCGCGCGGCCCAAAACGACCGCCACGTTTTCACGCCCCGGCGACTACATCCTGCGGCTGGTGGGCGACGACGGCGAGCTTTGGACCAGCGACATGATCACGGTCCACGTCGTCGAACCGGGCGTTTCGGTGGCCAAGGCCTGGGAATTCAACAAAAACCTGGACAAGGAGGGATGGACCGAGGTCAATCCCGGCACCGTGCAATACGACGTCCGGAACGCGAAGGAACTGGTTTGCACATCTTATCCGGTCAAGTATGTCGCCGGCGGTTATTACATCGTCGCCGTCAAGGACAGTCCCGACGCGCACCTGCTGTCGGCAGACAATCTTGGCGTGGATCTGGCCGATCACAAAACAATCCGGATCAAGTTCATGAATCGCACGCCGGCGACCCGGATGCGGTTCCGGTTCGTGACCGACGCCGACCCGGCGTGGGGCGACGCGAAAAGCCAAAGCTTCGACCTGACGCCTAATGACAACGGTCCGCGCGAATACGCCGTGGATATGTCGCGAGTGCCCGGCTGGACCGGCCGCCTCAAGCAACTGCGCCTGGACCTGGCCCCGGGCGACGGCACGCCCCTCACCGGCACCTGCCGGATCGACTATATCTGGATCGACAATTCGTTCCAAGGGGGTAGGTGAACAGTCCGGTCGGCAAGGAAGCAATGCAAATCAAAGATGGCCGGGCAGGTAACAATTCGTGATGGCGACGCCTTGCCACCTGCGTGTATTTCATATTTGCTGCTTACGGATTCACCGTCCCGCCCAGGCGGCGGCGTGGGTCAGGTACCATTCGATCGTGCGGCGCATGCCGGCTTCGAAATCGATGGCCACCTCGAAATCGAGCAGCTCGCGCGCCAGCGTGATGTCGGCCAGCGAGTGGCGCACATCGCCCACCCGCGCCGGGGCGAAGACCGGCTCGATCGACTTGCCCAGCGTGGCGTTGATGATCGCCAGCAGGTCCAGCAACGAATAGGAAGTGCCGCAGGCGACGTTGATGACCCGCCCGACGGCCGCGGCCGGCGCCGTCGCCGCCAGGATGTTGGCGCGCACGTTGTTTTCGACATAGGTGAAGTCGCGCGTCTGCCCGCCGTCGCCGAAAATCGTCGGCCGGCGCCCCTCGATGACGGCCGTCACGAAGAGCGGGATGACGGCGCTGTATTGGCTTTTGGGATCCTGGCGCGGGCCGAAGACGTTGAAGTAGCGCAGGCAGACGGTCTCCAGCCCCATGCTCTGGCTGAAGGCTTGGCAGAAGTATTCGCCCGCCAGCTTGGCCGCCGCGTAGGGCGACAGGGGGCTGGGCGGCAGCGACTCGACCTTGGCCGGGGTGGGCTGGTCGCCGTAGGCGGAGCTCGAGGCCGCGTAAACCAGGCGCCGCACGCGGGCGCGCGCGGCCGCCGTGAGCAGCTTAATCGTCCCCAACACGTTGATGTCACTCGTCATGACCGGCTCGTCGATCGATCGCGGCACCGAGGCCATCGCCGCCTGGTGCAGGACGTAATCGACGCCGGCGCCCGCCCTGCGGCAGGTTTCCTCGTCGCGCAGCTCGCCCTCGATCAATTCGATCCGGCCCAGGAAGGGCTCGATGTTTTCGCGCTTGCCGGTGGAAAAATCGTCGAGCACCCGAACTCGTTCGCCGCGCTCGATCAGATACTCGACGATGTTGGAGCCGATAAAACCCGCCCCACCGGTGACCAGGTAATGAGCCATGATGAACCTCGATAGCCGTAACGTGGCCGTCGCCGGCACGCAACGGCGCCTTTTCTCCCTCTTTTAAACCATCGGTATACCGCCGCAAGGTATCAAGCGCAAACTGCGTTGGACGGCTCAGGGGCGGCGGCTCAGGGGCGGGCCAGCACCCGGATGGGGCGGAAAACGAGTTCCGTCGCGCCGAGCGGCTCGGACGCAACAGGATCCGGCTCCGTGTCGTTTTCGGCGACCGATTCGTCCGGCGGAAGGGATTCCGATTCGCCGGCCGAATCGGGCGCGCCGGGCCGGGCAACCGAGAGCGCCTGGCCGTTGGCGTCGAGAACGAGAGTGGGTCGGCCCGGGCGTAG
>JAMCWS010000332.1 GCA_023480605.1 bacterium | reverse complement strand
GGACTGCTTTACCCCGGAGCGTTCGTCGACCACCTGACCGACAAGGACCGGGAGGCGGTGGCCAATCCGGCCCGATTCAAAGGCCGCAAGGGCGGGGCCAAGCGGCTGGCCGGGCGCGACTACCAGCACCGGATGGCGGCGATCTTCGCCGAGTGCCGGCGCGTGCTCAAGCCCGGCGGCGTCATGACGATCATGTTCACCCACAAGGCCAGCGGCGCGTGGGACGCGCTGGCCACGGGGCTGGTCGAGGCGGGCTTCACGATCACGGCCTCCTGGCCGGTCAACACCGAGGCCGAGGGGAGCCTGCATATCAAGGAGAAGTCGGCGGCCCGGAGCACGATCTTCCTGGCCTGCCGCGTGCGCGAAACCGAGCGGGCGGAGGGAGAGCCCGTTTACTGGGAAGACGCGGAACCGAAGGTGGCGGCGGCCGTGCGGGCGCGGGTGGCCGGGTTCCAGGAATCGGGTATCGGCGGGGTGGACCTTTACCTGGCCAGTTTCGGCCCGGCGCTCCAGGTCTTCAGCGAGCACTGGCCGCTGACGCGCGGCCGGGCGCTCCAGAAGCCGCTGGGGCGCCAGATCGAGCTTTTCGAGGAGGAATGGGACCCCTACGCCGTCACGCCCGAGGACGCCCTGCTGGCCGCCCGGCGCGAGGTCAAGCGTTGGCGCATGGACAAGCTGGTGACGATCAAGCGCCACGAACTGGCGATGGACCCCCTGACCGAGTGGTTCATCCTGGCCTGGGACGCCTTTGGGGCGCCGCGCTTCCCGGCCGACGAGGCGCTCAAGCTGGCGCGCGTCGTCGGACTGGACTTCGACGCCGAGATCAAGAACACGGTCTGCGAAGTGAAGGGCGGCGACGTCACCCTCTGGGACAGCAAGCTGCGCAAGGCCAAAAACAAGCTCGGGCCGGTGGGCGCGGAGGTGATGATCGACACCCTGCACCACGCGGCGTTCCTGGGTCGCGGGGGCAACACCGGCGAAGCGCGCGCGATGCTCGAACGGGCAAAGCTCCTGGACGACCCCACGCTCAAGGACACCCTCGAAGCCCTGCTGCGCGTCCTCCCCCCCGCCGCGGCCGGCAAAGACGCCAACCTGACCGGTGCCGCGGCAGACTTCGCGGCGCTGGAGAAACTGCGGCGGTTGTGCTTCAAGGAAGAGGTGCCGGGGCCGAAATATGAAGCGCCCGAAATGCCGATACCCGGTTTAATGGAAGAGCAATGAACCTGGAAAGCGCATTGACTAGCCACGAAATGACACGAAATGCATAAAATATTGAATTGACGAGTAAATACAGGTTCACCCGGCAGATGTTGACGTTACTATGACAGATCGTTGAAATTCGTGTTCTTTCGTGTTTTTTCGTGGCAAAACTGCATTTATTGAGATGAATACATTAATTCCCCTTCTCCCCGCCCATGACTGGGAAACCAGTTACCGCCACGACGACGGCGACCTGGTGGAGCAGTTTTATATCCCGGCGTTGGCGTGCGCGGTGCGGTATGACCGGCTGACCGGTTACTTCACGGCCGACGCGCTGGCGCTGGCGGCGCGGGGACTGGAGCGCCTCATCCACAACTGGGGCAAGATGCGGCTGGTGGTCGGCTGCACGCTGGGCCCGGAAGAAGTGAAGGCAATCGAAGAAGGCTACGCGTGGCACGAGCAGATCGCCGAAGTGCTGGGCGCGATGACGCTCGTGCCGCCCGACCTCAGGGCGCGCGAAGGGCTGGAGGCGCTGGCCTGGATGATCGCCCACGAGCGGCTGGAGATCAAGGTGGCCGTCCCGGTCGATCCGGCGACGCGCCAGCCGGTGTGCGCGCCGGGGATCTTCCACGAGAAGGTCGGCGTCATCACCGACATCGAGGGCAATGCGATCGGTTTCAGCGGCAGCATCAACGAGACCCGCGGCGGCTGGGTAAACAACCGCGAAAGCTTCCACGTCCATTGCTCCTGGGAGGGGGGGCGCGAGTGGAAGCACGTCTCCGATGAAGTCGAAGCGTTCGGCAGATTGTGGGAAGACCGCTCGGTCAGCGTGCGGACGCTGGACTTCCCCGAAGCGGCCAAGGCGCGGCTGCTCGAGTTCCTGCCGACCAACGACCGGTTTACGGTCTCCGATGAGATGGGGCGTCGGGTGGAGGATAAAGAGTCCGGCCAATCAACACCCCAGGCGCCCCCCGCCGAAGTGCCGCCCGCGACGCGGCTGACGGCCGACGAAGTGCGCGTGCTGGTGTGGACGTTCATCAAGAACGCCGCCCGTATGCCCAACGGAATCCGCGTGGGCGAGGTCACGTCGGCGGTGAGGCCCTGGCCGCACCAGTTGCGGACCTTCGTGCGGATGCACGCGAACTGGCCCTTCCGACTGCTGCTGAGCGACGAGGTGGGCCTGGGCAAGACAATTTCGGCCGGCCTGATCATCCGCCAGGCGTGGCTGAGCAGCCTGGCCCGGCGCATCATGATCATGGTTCCGGCGGGCGTCATGATCCAGTGGCAGAACGAGCTTTACGAAAAATTCAACCTGAACGTGCCGATATACGACGGGCAAAAACTCGCCTGGAAAAAGACCCACGGCTGGCAGGGCCCCAGCGAGCGGAAGACCGACCGCAAGGAGTGGCTGCGGGAGCCGCTGGTGTTGTGCTCCAGTCACCTGATGCGCCGGCGCGACCGCGCGGGCGACCTGCTCGAGGCCGAAGACTGGGACCTGCTGGTGCTGGACGAGGCGCACCACGCCCGGCGCCGCGGGGCCGGCACCGCCCAGGAGAGCGGTCCCAACCAATTGTTGCGCCTCATGCAGGCACTGGAAAAGAAGAGCCGATCGCTGCTCCTCATGACCGCCACGCCGATGCAGGTGCATCCCGTCGAGGTGTGGGACCTGCTGAACCTGCTCGGCCTGCCCGAGCGTTGGGACAGTCACAGTTTCGTACGCTACTTCGAACTGGCCGCCGGCAATCCGGGCCATCCGGAGATGGAGATGTTGGCCGAGATGTTCCGGGCGACGGAGGCCGCCTTCGGCGAAGTGAGCGAGCAGGCCCTGGCGGCGATCACGCCCGATATCTCGCGGCTCGGGCGGCGCAAGGTGCTCAAGGCCCTGCGCGACGGCGGCGGCATCCCCCTGCGCCGCCTCGACACCCGGACCCGCGCGGCGGCGCTGGAGTTGCTGCGGCGGTTCAGCCCGATCCGGCACCGCATGTCGCGCCATACGCGCAGCCTGCTGCGGCTATATTACAACAAGGGACTGCTGGAGACGCCGATCGCGACGCGCGAGGTGCGCGACGTGCCGGTGGAGCTTTCGCCCGCGGAGCGCGCCTTGTATGAAGCGGTCGAGGATTACATCACAAACACTTACAACAACGCCGCCGAGAACAAGCGCAATGCCATCGGCTTCGTGATGACGATTTACCGGCGGCGGCTGGCGAGTTGCTTTCAGGCACTCAGGCACACACTTGCCAAACACCTGGAAAACATCACGGAACCGGTCGACCAGGGCGACCTGTCACAGGACGAGTTGGTCGAGAGCGTGATGGATGCCGACGAGGCCGCGGCGTTGACACGGGCGGGGTGCGTCGCGGTGGAAAAAGAGGCCATCATGGAACTCCTGCGCAGGATCGCCCAACTGGGAACCGACACCAAGGCCCGGCGACTGAAAGAGGAACTGACGCAGGCGTTGGCTGATGGCTACGACTCGGCGATCGTCTTCAGTCAGTACGCGGATACGATGGACTATCTGAAAGAATACCTCGCGCAGGAAATGCCGGAGATCCCGATTGCGTTTTATTCGGGCGACGGCGGAGGCCGGCGAGACCGCAGTGGCGGCTGGTCGCCGATGACCAAGGAGCAGATCAAGAACGCCTTCCGCGAGAAACGGATCCGGATGCTCATTTGCACCGACGCGGCGGGCGAGGGACTCAACCTGCAATTTTGCGGCGTGCTGGTGAATTACGACCTGCCGTGGAATCCGATGAAAGTCGAACAGCGAATCGGCCGCATCGACCGGATTGGGCAAAAGCACGCGACGATCCGCCTCATCAATCTGGCATACAAAGACACGGTCGAGGCGGATGTTTATTTCGCCCTCGGGCAGAGGATTAACATCTTCCAGGGCATTGTCGGCAAGTTGCAGCCCATCCTTTCGCGCCTGCCGCGGGAGTTCGAGCGGATCGTGCTGGAATCGGCGGCCAACAAGGAAGCCGCGAAACATCGTTTCCTTGCCGACCTGGAGCAGATGGTGGAACGGGGAGATGACAAGGGCTTCGATATTGACGAAGTGGCGATCGAGGCGGTTGACATGCCGGAACTGCCGGCGCCGCCGCTGACGCTTAAACAGATTGAAGCGGCGATGAACCTGCCCAACGTGCGGCCGGCGAACATGGTATGGGAGAAACTGGATCCGGGCTCCTATGCGACGCTGCTGCCTGGGATGGCGCAGAAAATCCGTGTCGCGACCGACGCGGATGTCTTCGATCAACACATCGAGAGCCTGGAATTCTATTCGCCCGGCGGCCAACTTTTCAATGAAATCCAAGGGTCACTGGCACCGGACAGCATTGGTCCTGGAAAATTCGAAGTCGGAAAATTTCGCGTCTGCGAAGGTAAAAGAGTTGGGGATTGGCGTTTGGTCGAAGTCAGGGACGGGGAGAGCAGAGATATTACCGGCCTGCAAAACCTTCTCGAGATGCTGGCGCATGCGACGCCACGCCAAGCGTAAAGAATGTCACGGATCACCGGCAACTGCTTCATAACCTATTGAGTTGGGGGTGGTGATGTGTGCGCCCAATGGGTGCGAAGCACTGCCTACTCATAAGCCCCCTCTCCGTGGCGCAATACCTCGACGCCGGCCATCCGGCCTTCGATTTCGTGGTCTTCGACGAGGCCTCCCAGATACCGGTCTGAGACGCCGTGAGGGCGATCGCGCGCGGGCGCGTGGCGATCATCGTCGGTGACCCCAAACAACTCCCGCCGACCAGCTTTTTTAGCCGTGCTGACGCCCAGGACTCGGATGACGGCGACCTGATCGAGGACCTGGAAAGCATCCTGGATGATTGTCTGGGAGCGGACCTGCCCAAGGCCGACAGCGCCCTGCGAACACTGATTGATGCCGTCGTGAGACAGGAGGGTCCCATCAGCCTGGAACACTTGGCACGCCGCGTGGCTGCGCATTGGGATGTCTCAAGAAGGAGTAGTAAGATCGTCAAACGAATCGAGGCGTGGGCGACCTTCGAAGGTGTCCAGAAGGTCATCCACGACGACCGGATTTTTTACTGGCCTGACCGCCAGGATCCCGCGGGCTATCGAGCCTTCCGGATCGCCGGCGAGTCGGAGGAAACATGCCGGAAGGCCGACGACTTGCCGCCCGAGGAGGTGGCCAACGCCGCGCACCATGTTCTCAAGCAGGCGGTCAGTCTGCCCGCGACCGGCCTGGTGCGCGACGCTGCCCGCCTGATGGGCTTCCTGCGCACCGGCGCGGCGGTGTCGGGCTAAACGAGGGTAAACCAAAGACAACATAAACATAACTGATGAGCGGTTTGCGTAAATCGCGAAAAGCCAATAAAAACGGGCATAAGATACGAATCCCCCGATAAATCGAGGGCTTGAAACTGGTAGCGGGGGGCGGGATCGAACCGCCGACCTACGGGTTATGAGTCCGTCGCTCTAACCATCTGAGCTACCCCGCCATCGCGTCCGCGCGAACGGCTTGTGTCGCTCGGCCCGAACGGGCGGCGCCATGAGCCATAATCATAGCCAAACGGACCAACCATGAGCGATTGGTCCGTTGACTGAAACTGGTAGCGGGGGAAGGATTCGAACCTTCGACCTTTGGGTTATGAGCCCAACGAGCTACCAACTGCTCCACCCCGCAACACGCTGCCCCAACCTTCGCTCCCCCCATCGAGCCACAGGAATCAACATCATAAATATATTCCGCGCGGTTTGTCAATACCGCAGACGAACCTTTTTTATGTCGTCCTTGATCCTTCACACAATCTCGCGATGCGCACCCGTTCCTGCGGCTCGACAACAAAAATTTTGCCGCGCCGGAACCATTCACTATCTTTTTCGCCCCATTCAGACCATTGTGGACCTCCTGGGGGGACCATCGCCCGTCGCGATGACTGCGCCGACCCCCGGCAAAACGCACTGCCCCCTTGTCATCGCCGTCAAAAACTTCATGCCTCGCGCCGATCCGCTCAGCAGCGGCTCAGGTTGACCAAAAATGGGCAAACAATTTCTGGGTTGAGTCGGCCAGCCCCAGCAATTGCACTTTGAGCTCGTGCGCATGGCGCGCCACGCGCCCCGGCAGCGTCAACAGCTCGCGCCGCAGGCGCCACAGCCGCATCCGCCGCGGCGTGGGCCGCCTCCGCGGCGTCCCGTCTTTGCGATCCATGCTGCCGCGCTCCTCTCCAGCCCCACCCAGCACGTCCACGGCCACGCCCAGCGTCCAGGCCAGCGCCCCCACCGCATAAAAATCCTGATTGCGCACGTGCTGGCGGCAGGGCGGATAATGCAGTCCCAGATCGCTCAGCCCGTCTTTGAACTGGGTTTCCATGCCGGCCTTGGCATCGTAGAGCCGCCAGATGGCGCGGGTAAAACTCAAGCCGCGCGCCCGCATCGAGCAGCAGAATCCGCGGATCGACGCCTTGTTCGGCGAGGATCTCGGCCGGAGTTTTGCCGCCCTTGGAGTAGTTTTTGCGTGCGAAAGTCAACTACCAACGCCAGAGGCGGTGGTAGTTGACTGGATGAATTGCACTAACGGCTTCCGATTGCTTCAACTAATTTCCTCCTGTTTTGTCTGCCGATTTTTCGGCCCATGGTGTCCTCCAAGTTAAAGATCACTTCGGCGTGCGATACCTAACCTCCATACAAGTTTCGACGATGAGTGTAACGTTACGCGCCGGCTTTCTTCTCAGGTCGCCCTGCGCCGTGCGTCGCCGCCGCGCCGACCCTCCTGGCGGCCCGCCCACCTTTGCGATTCGCCTTTTTCCTTCGCTTGCCTTCCGCGTTTCCCATTGCCGATTCGACTTGCTTGCCGGCCGCCGGATTGAGTTCGTCGAGCGCCGCCTGCAGCCGCTTGCGGGCGGATTCGGCCTCGGCTCCGCCGGCTCCCTTCGTCAGTGGCTTCTCATCCCATGGCGCGTTGCTCATATCGAACAGATCGCCATCGCGCGTCAGTTTCCAGCCCTTGTCGCGCACATACCATTTGCCGTTCAGTTCCACGTAAACCCACTCGCGGGGCCGCCCTTTTTCTCCCTTGAGTTGTGGTGCCAGGTCATGCCCATCGATTTTTACTCCTTCGGGCAGTTTCGCTCCGGCAAGCACGGCGAAGGTCGGCAGGAAATCGCTCAGATCCACGAGGTCGTCGAGTTCTTTGCCGGCTGGCGTCGTTCCCGGCCAATTGGCGATGAGGGGCACCCGGCTTCCGCCTTCAAGCATCGTTCCCTTTTGACCCGAGATCGGTTTGCCATCGAGGGTTCCACGCCCGGCTCCGAAACGCGCCGTGCCGTTGTCGCCCATGAAAACCACCAATGTCTTCTCACGCAGCCCCAGTCGCTCCAGTTCGCCAACCAGCTTGCCGACCATCTTGTCCAGGTAGGCGATGTTATCGTCGTAAAGCTCATTCGCGTCGGCCCCTTCCTTGCTGTCGGGAGTTTTCAGGATCGGGCCATGGATCAGGGAAAGGGAGTAGTACAAATAGAAGGGCTGGTCCTTGTGGCGCGTCATGAAATCGGTCACGAACTCGTGCATCAGGTCAGGCATATATCGTTCGCCCAGCGGCGTAATCTTGCCGTTGAGCATGTAGTTGGGGGATAGTGTAGCTTATTTTCTGTAATTCGCGATTGACCATCGCCATGCCGCTCGTGTTGGTTGGTATCGACCAAGAAACTAACCGACGAAGGAGCACAGCGATGGTCAAGAACATGAGAAACCCAAACGGTCAGGCCAGTCAAGAGGCGATCGAAGCCGGCGACGGCCTATTCGTCACCGCCGACGTCCTGAAGGAGATGGTCCAGATCGCGGTCCAGCACGCGCTGGAGGGACAGGTCGCCCGCCACCTTGGCGCCGAGCCTTACGAGCGCACCAGCGCTCGCCAGGGCCAGCGCAATGGCACCAAGCCGCGCACGATGAAGACACGCCTGGGCGAGTTGGAGTTCCAGGTGCCCCAGGTGCGCGAGGGCGGCTTCCGCCCGACGCTTTTCGAGCGCTACCAGCGCACCGAGAAGGCCTTGCTGATGACGCTGCAGGAGATGTTCGTCAAGGGGGTCTCCACCCGCGAGGTCAATGACGTGCTGGAGGCGATGGGGGGCTTCGAGGTGTCGCCGGGGCTGGTCAGCCGGGCCGCGGCCGAGTTGGACGAGCAGGTGCGCAAGTGGCGCGAGCGGCCGCTGGAGGCGCACCAGTATCCCTACCTGATCGTCGACGCGCGCTACGAGAAGGTGCGCCGGGGCGGGCGGATTGAGCCGGCGGCGGTGCTGGTGGTCTGCGGCATCGACGAAGAGGGCCGGCGCGACGTGCTGAGCTACGGCCTTGGGGACTCGGAGAGCGAGGCCATGTGGGGCGAGGTCTTCGGCGAGCTCAAGGGCCGCGGCCTGCGCGGGGTGGAACTGGTGGTCAGCGACGCCCACCAGGGCATCCGCAAGGCGCTGGCCAAACACTTCCAGGGGACGGGGTGGCAGCGCTGCCAGGTGCACCTGATGCGCGAGCTTTTGAACAAGGCCGCCTGGCAGGACCGGGTGGAACTGGCGCGGGACCTCAAGGCGATCTACGCCACCAGCGAAGAGCCGGAGGCCTGCTTGGCGGCGGCCGAGGCCGTGGCGGTCAAGTGGGAGAAGCGCCTGCCCAAGATGGCCAAGGCATTGCGGGCGGGGGTGGAGGACACGCTGGCGGTGCTGGGGTTTCCCCGGGAGCACCGGCGGCGGCTGCGGACGACCAACATGATCGAGCGGCAGATGCGCGAGTTCCGCAAGCGCACGCGCAAGGTGTCGATCTTTCCCAACGAGGGCTCGGCAATCCGGCTGTTCGGGGCCATGATCCTGGAGCTGAGCGAGAAGTGGCAGGGCGAGGAGAAGCGTTATTTGAACATGGAACGACGC
Organism: bacterium; assembly: GCA_023480605.1. GTDB lineage: Bacteria > Sumerlaeota > Sumerlaeia > MVZB01 > MVZB01 > JAMCWS01. Next base: position 4,825 of record JAMCWS010000332.1, on the reverse strand, counting down.
TGAAACAAACCAGTCCGTTCCCAGGGGGGCTAGCCCCCCTGGGAACGGACAAGGCTAACCCTAAACCAAACCGATACCCAATACGGATGGCATATCAAATTACAGAAAACGCTTTACACTACTCCATCCCCTGGAAAGACCAATTGCCAAACGGAGTTTGCAGCATGTTGGGTGGAGTTACTCAGACGCCAACGCCGTATGTCGACGAATTGCTCGACACCGCCATGGATCTGGTGGTGCGCCCGGCGGAGTGTATGTCCGAGCATTCGGGTGCGCCGACGGTCGTTTACCTGCCGGGCGTTCATGGCGACTGGACACCGTTGGGGTGGTTGCGGCCGCATCTGGCCCGCGCAACGCGCCTGGTCGAAACGGCCTATCCGCGCCAGGCCGAGTGGACGCTGGTCGATCACGCCGCGTCGCTTGCGCGCCTGATCGGCCGATTGGACGGCCGGCCGGTCCACGTGCTGGCCGAGTCGTTCGGTTCGCTGGTGGGTTGGCAATTCGCGTTGGACTACCCCGGATGCGCGGCGTCGCTCATCCTGGCGGGGGGATTCACGCGTCCGCCACATCCGTTCCAGGTGGGTGCGGCGCGGGCGGGATTGCGTCTTGTTCCGCGGCGGGTGTTCGAGAAGGGAATGGATTTGTATCTGGCGCGCGTGGCGCATTATGCCGGGGCGCCGGTGCCGGGGCTTGATGGCGCCACGCCGCCGTTTGCAGCGGTGCGCGGTCGGCGCGGTCGGCGGGCGCTAATGAACCGGCTTCGCCTCATCCAGCACGCTGATTTCCGAGGGCGCCTGAACGAGATCGGCATGCCGGTGGCTTACCTGGGGGGCGCGGCCGACCGGATCGTGCCGGTACGCGAAGAAGTCGCCGTGCTGGAGAGGGTGCTTGCCCCGGTATGCCGGTTTCGGAGCCGGATTATCCCGGGCGCCCCGCATCCAATCCTCCCCGCCTGCGCGCGCGAAGCGGCTCGGTTTGTGATGGAGTGGATAAATTCGGTGGCAAAAGACGCGGCGGCCGGATCGGCGGCCGGCGAGCGAACGAGTTCGCGATAACAAAGCAGAATGTAATAGTAATGTAATAATCATGTGATACTTGGTCATCCAAGACTGAGCAACAAGATATCTCACACAAATGCGCGAAGGCACGAAGGAGTATCGAGAGGCTGGCGCACCATCACACGATTTCATGCAGGTCTCTGAAAAAGCAGGCTTTATCGTGTTAACACGCCCTGGATCGACGCCGTGATGAGGGTTTATTGTGTGGGCGCGCCCGGCTTGGCGGTCGAACGCAGCTTGCCGTCGAAGCGCACGAGGTCACCGAGCGAGGTGGTCTGGAGCGTGTTGAGGTAGTCGTTGGTCTGGCGGATCCAGAATTCGTGCAGGGGGCAGGCGCGGTCGTCGGAGCACTCGGCCTGCCCGAGGAGGCAACGGCGCACGGTGTTGAGATTCTCGATCGCGTCGACGATCTGGTAAAGGGTGATCTGGTCGGGGTCGCGCGCCAGACGGAATCCGCCCTTGCTGCCCTTGCGCGACTCGAGGATCTGCATGCGCACCAGGTTTTGCAGGATTTTGCTCAGGTAGTGATGCGGCAGGTCGGCGCTGGCGGCCAACGTGCCGACCAGGATGAACTGATCGCGTGGATAGCGGGCCAGGATCGAGAGCGCCCGGATCGCGTATTCACTGGTTTGGGAAAACATGGCTGAGACTCCTCGCTAAGGGGATGGCGGCGCCGGCGCCGGGCGATTTCGATGCCCGATCGGCCGTAATGGGCCGCGCCGACAAGACGAGTTGAACCGTAAGCGCGCCGACCTGCCAAAACGGGCGCCGTGCGTTGCAGCGCGCCGTCGTGGCGCCATCGGCCTGAAAATATCAGGCTGCCCCCGATTGGCCGGAAAATCAAATATTTTCATATCCGAATATCGTAAAGCCTGCAACCTTTTTTTTAGCTCATGGGGCAGCGGCGCGGCGGCGGAGACGAGACGGGCACGAAGGCCGGTTTACCCGCGACGGTACTTGATTTTACCGTCCGGATACCGCATTTTGGGTGCGTTACGGCGCCGAAACGGCTATAATGAGGTTTGGATGAGTTAATTAGCGTTGGATCACCTTTTGTGGTCAAGTTCGATTGACACCTTACCCGGCGAGTTATATCCTCCTTGGTGATTGGCTTTAATCTTATCGTTCTTAAGGTTAAAGCGAGATACAGAAGGTTGGCGCACGGGCATTTACGGCGGGAGGCGAGCGCTTCAGCGAACACGTGATGCGGCTGGTTCAGTCATTTACCAATCCTTCGCGCCGTACCCGCGCTTTTTCGAGCGTGGAAGTGATGGCCGCCGTCGTGCTCAGCATGATCCTGTCGGTCATCGGATTGGCCGGCTATAAGCTTTACGAGCACGAACTGCCGGTCGAACACGCCACCAAGCGAATCGTGCACGCCTTTTCGCTGGCGCGTGCCTACGCCATTGCCAAGAATACCACGTGCGCCGTCCGCATCGACTTGATTCACCACATTTTCTGGGTGGATGAAACCGACGCGTTCGGCACGACCATCGTACCCAAAATCACGACGCCCGAGGGGATCGACCCGCGCGTGCAACTCGACGCCTTTTCGGGGATGCGCCGTTTTGGCACTCCAAGTCTGAACATCATTTACGCGCTCTTCAATCACGACGGCAGCTCGACCAACGCCCGCCTCTATTTCAAGCTGGCGGGCGACAAGTCCGATCCGGCGAATTATTTTACGATCAAACTTTACGGCCCGACGGGCCAGGCCAAGGTATTCGCGAGACAACGGGTGCCTTAACCCGGCGTCCCCGACAAGGACGAAACGCCATCGATGATCTCACGCCGCACGCACACGCACTTGGCCCGGTCGGGTTTTTCGCTCCTGGAGGTTCTGGTGGGGATGACCATCCTCACGGCGGGCGTCCTGGCGGTGGCCGCCGTCTTTCCGTATCTGTTGCGTGCCGAAAGCGACGCCGAACTCTTGAGCGAAGCCGCCGCCCTGGCGCAGATGAAAGCCGAAGAGATCCGGCGCGACGACTCGGCGCCCGACGCCACGGGGGTGCTGCGCAGCGAGATCCGCATACTGCCCCAGCCGACCACGCCGATCGTTTTCTCCATGGAACCGCGCCTGAGTTATTCGTTCAGCGGGGCGTCGCTGCTTTACCCCGCCGACGACCCGCGGGGGACGCCCGGCGTGGCGCGCGTGATCATCCGGTACGCCCCCGGCTTCCGTGAATCGCAGGAGGTGGTGTATGAGCTGCGCTTCAATTAAAGCGGGCCGCCCCGCCTCCGGCCGGCGCGCTTTCAGCCTGGTGGAATTGCTGGTGGCCATGGCCGTCGCCACGGCCTTCATGGCGGGAGTATACACGGCTTATCTTCAGATCAGCCGGGCGCAGAGCAGCGCCGAGGCGCGCCTGGACGCGCTGCGCAACGGCCGCGCCGCCCTGACCACGATGGGCGACGAGCTCAAGGGGATCAATACGCTCGGCACGGACTCGCTGCTCCAGGCCCTGGACGCGACGCTGGCCTTTGGCGACGGGCGCGACGAAGACAGCGACGGCAAAGTGGACGAGGAGGTCGTGGACGGCCTGGACGACGACGGCGACATCACCGACCCGTTGGTGACGGACCGGCACGCACTGCTCGATTTTCATTACGAGCGGCCCAGTTTTGTCGGCCGGATCGACCTGGACGACGCCAACGTGGACGTGGACGCGCGTTTCGGCGACGACCGGATCACGTTCAACATTTACACGAATCCGCCGCAACCGCAAAGCGTGGTCAAGACCGTCAGTTACCAGATCGGCGATTTCGACGGCCAATCGCACGTGTTGCTGCGATCGGTCGTGATCGAGGATGCGTCGGGCAACCTGCTCATGAGCGGCCCGGTGCCGCTGGCCTTCGGCGTGTTGGGGTTGGACTTGCTCTATTGGAATCCCAACGCGCCCGTGGACCAGCAGGGCTGGGTCACGGCGTGGGACTCGGGATTTTCGAGCACGTTCGAGCCGCCGCAGTTACCGTTGCCGGCGAGCATTTACCTGCGCCTGACGCTTTACGCCGACCGCCGCCCGATCGAGAGTTATCAGCCGGGCGCGCCTGTCGACACGCTGATCCTGCAGACCATCGTCAATATCGAAGAGACGATCGGTGACGCCCGTTTCCCGAGGCGAGGCCCATGAACCATGCACTTCATATGACTCCCGCACGGCGGCGACAGGGTTCGGTCCTCATCCTCGTGATCGCCATCCTGGCCGTGCTGGCATTGCTGACGCTCGCCCTGACGTATACGACGCGCGCCGAGATGATGGCCTCGCGCAACTGGTCGGACAACGTCCAGGCGCGAATGGCTGCGTTGACGGGCCTGCCGCTTTTGGCGGCCGCGCCGGCAGATCCAGCCGGCGGGGCGCCGAAGAATTTCACCGCCGCCGCCCCGGTGCGACTGGAGCCGGTGGCCATTCAGTTGCAAGCGGGGGCCGTTTTGCAGTCGGCATCCCGGACGCTGCGCTCGGTGACCGTGCGACCGGGGCCGGCCGGGACGGCGGGGGCCGCCCGTGCCACGGCCACGGCGCCCAAAACCACCCAGGTGGGCGCCAACCTTGCCGGCGGCGCCGACGCCGCGCAGTCCGCCATCGCGGGGGCGGCAATGCTCAGGTCCGACGCGGGCGGCGACGATCCGGCGCGTGCTCTGGCCGAATATACGATCGAGGACGAAGCGGCCAAATACAACATCAACGCGATCGTGCCCGTCTCCGGCCGCGCGCGCCGCGCGCATGCGGAAACGCCCGACAACGTCATTCCGACCCCCTCCCAGATCATTT
>JAMCWS010000442.1 GCA_023480605.1 bacterium | reverse complement strand
GGCTGCTCGCCGACGCCGAACTGCTCGCCGATCCCGCGCCCGTCGACCTGCGCGAGATGAGCAAGTTCGACGAACTCCCCAACGTCGCCGGGCTGGCCGCCCATCGCCTCGAGTCGCCCTGCCCCGGTGGCGACGCGAGCGTCGCGGAGCCATTGAATATGAGTCTGGACCGCCTTGTCGGGCATGCGGCGGAGGCCGCCGCGTCGCCCGAACCGGACCTGCCGGCGGAGGCGCGGAAACTCCTCACCCGCGCCTTTCGGCGTGAGCCCAACCTGGTCATCGATGGCCGGTTGCCGGCGGGACGGGGCGCGGGCGCGCCGGACGCCGTCGCGATTGGGGTCGGCGCGGGAGTTTGGCTGCGGGCCATCTTTCCACAATCGCATGCTTGGCTGGCGGCCGCAGTGCAGCGGCTGCTCGGTTGCGCGGCCGATTTCGCTGGCGATGCGGCTCCCGGCCCGCTTTACACGCTCCTGATGCACCCCGCTCCGCTGCCCGATATGCGCGGCGGGGCGGCGCCGGACCGCTTCGTCGGCCACTGGCCCGCGCGGGTGGACGCGGCGACGGACGCGGAACCGGGTTGCGGTTTCGGCCTCGTCACCGGCTTCGACGACCCGCGCCTGGCGGCCTGGCTGCTGCTCGACGCCGCACGCCGCCACTGGTCCGCCCCTCCGCGGCCGAGGCTGGTGATGGCCGAGACGATCAGCGGATTGTCCGAACCCCACGTGGCCGGCGCCGGGCGGGGCGAACGTGACGCCGCCGGCCCGAAGGGAGACGCGACGACCGCGCTCTGGCGCGATCCGCTGTTGCCGGCACCCGTGCTGGCGTCGCGATCCGGATGGCGGCGCGCGGCCCTGAGCGTCGGCTCGCTGGCGCTGGGGGTGCCGGTAGACGAAAACGGCCGTTTCCCGCACTTCATGCCCCGCGAACGCCCGGCCGCCGCGTTCGCGCCGGGGGCCGACGGCGGATGCTTCGTCGTGCCGCGCACGGCGCTGGCCGGCGCGGACTGACCGCCCGGCCGTCGCTTGGGGCGTGCCGGCCGGAACCGGCATAAGATGGTGTCAAATCCTGCGTTATTGGGTTAACATGATCGAAATAAACAAGGAGCCCGAGCCATGCTTCTCCCTTATCAGCACGTGCGATTCGAACAACTTACGCCGGGGGCCGTGGCCCGTGCGCTGGCCGGCCGTCCAGTGGTTTACATCCCGATGGGCACCTATGAGTATCATGGCCCGCATCTGCCGGTTGGACTCGACGCGCTCAAGGCCTACGAGCTTTGCCTGCGCGCCGCCGACCAGACCGGCGGCGTGGTCATGCCGCCGTTTTTTTACGGCACCGGGGGCGGCCACATCGGCTTTCCCTGCACGATCATGATCGATCGCGAGACGATTGAAAACGTGATGGGCGCGACGCTCGACCACCTGGCCAGGTGGGGCGTCAAGGTGGCGGTTTTTTTCACCGGCCACTATCCCGTCGAGCAGGTCGACATGGTGAAGCAACTGGCCGAACGCAAGAGCAGCGACGCTTTTCGCGTGCTGGCCCTGAGCGACTGCATGCTGCCCAATCCGCCTTTCCGCCCCGACCACGCGGCTATCTTCGAGACGACGATGTATAAAGGGCTCAATGCCGATCTCGTCCACCTTGAGCGCCTGCCCGATCCCGTCGCGGCGCCGGCCAACGACCCGGGCGGCCAGCCTTTCGGCGCGCATCGCTGGGATCCGAAGCACCCGCTTTACGGCATCCTGGGCGGCGACCCGCGCGAGTTCGATCCCACGCGCGCCGAGCCGCTCGTGAGCCAGACGCTGCGCTGGATGACGGGCCTGGTGGAAGAGGCGCTGGCCGGCCTCGCGGCGAAGGATACTTGAATGGCGGGGGCGGGCGACCCGGAAGGCGCGCGCGTGAAGGTCAACACTGAAGTCGCCATCGACGGCACGAAGTTCCTCATCAACGGCCGGCCGACCTACGCGGGGCGCCAGTGGCGCGGGCGCGGCGTCGAGGGATTGCTCTTCAACTCGCGCATGATCCAGGCGATCTTCGACGACGAATGCCCGCAAACACGGCCGCTCTGGAATTACCCCGACACCGGCGCGTGGGATCCCGACCGTAACACGGACGAGTTCTGCGCCGCGCTGCCGACCTATCGCGGACACGGGTTGCTGGCCGTCACCGTCGGGATGCAAGGGGGCGGCGCCATCTTCCGGCGCGAGGTCTACGACAACTACCTCAACTCGGCCTTCCGGCCCGACGGCTCATTCAAACAGCCCTATCTCAACCGGCTGCGGCGTGTCCTGACGGCGGCCGACCGCGCAGGCATGGTCGTTATCGTCAATTATTTCTATTGGAAGCAGGTCGCGCGCATTCCGAAGGACTCGGTCCTCTGCGGCATCACCGAGCGGATGACCGACTGGCTGCTGCAGACGGGCTATCGCAATATCCTCGTCGACGTGGTCAATGAGGCCTCGCCCGGGTGGGGCCGGCCGGCGCTGGCGCCCGACCGCGCCCACGTCCTGCTCGACACCGCCCGATCGCTGACCTGCGAGGGGCGGCGGTTGCCGGTCGCGGTGAGCGTGGCCAGCGTGCGGCCATGAAAGCTG
>JAMCWS010000099.1 GCA_023480605.1 bacterium | reverse complement strand
GCTGCCTACTATCGCGCGGCCTTCGACAAGGCCATGAGCGGCCCCCCCGCCGCGCCCGCCAAAGCCGCGCGATAAAACCAAAAGCGGCATTTGACGCGAATATGTTTATTTATACCAAATGATGGCAGCGGCCGGATTCGGAACGGAGACAAGGGTATTCGATGGAGATGGGGACATGGGATTGACATTCCCTCCATCTACTCGTGAATTCACTTTCTTCTGCCAAGGACTCCAAGACACATAAAATAAAGTAATCCATCTGTTTACTCCGGCAAACAGAGCGCCACGTGTTTCAATTTCCCGCGCGCGGTCCCCAGGCTGGAAAAACCCATTATTCCGCGTCGGCGGGGCGGTGGTCGAGGGCGGCGCGGGCGCGGCGGCCTTCGGCGTAGAGAAGGCCGAGGGCCTGGGTGTCGGGTTCGGGGCGGTCCAGCGCGGCGCGCCATTCCTGGGGCACGTCCAGCAGCGCGTCGAGACTCGCGAGCAGGTGGGGGGCGTTCTGGGTGAAAATATCTTTCCAGATGGCGGGATCGGCGGCGGCGATGCGGGTGGTGTCGCGCAGTCCGTTGCCGGCGATGGCCGCCAGTTCGGCCGGCGAGGCCCAGTCGCGCCCAAGGGTCTGCATCAGCGCCGCGGCGACCAGATGGGGCAGGTGGCTCAGGCCCGCCAGCAGGCGGTCGTGGCGGTCGGGCGGCGCGACGACGATCCGCGCCCCCAGCGCGTGCCAGAAGGCGGTGGCCAGCGCCAGGGCGTCGGGGTGGGTGCGCGCCGTCGGCGTCAGGATGCAGGCCGCTCCCTCGTAGAAATCGTCGCGGCCATGCTCGACGCCGGTTTTTTCGGAACCGGCCATGGGGTGGGAGCCGATGAAAAGCAACCCCTTCGGCAGGTCTCGTTCGGCCTGGGCGACGATGGGCGCCTTAACGCTGCCGACGTCGGTGACGAACATGCCGGGGCGAAGCAGGGGGGCGAGGGCCCTCCAGCCGGCGCGGATCTGCGCCGGGGGCAGTGCGACGACCAACGCGTCGGCCCCATCCAAGGCGGCTTCGGGGCGGGTCGTCAACTCGTCGATGGCGCCGAGTCGACGGGCGTGTTCGAGTCGCTCGGGCGACCGGCCCAGGCCGACGACGCGTCCGGCCATGCCCCGGCGGCGCACACTCATGCCCAGCGAGCCGCCCAGCAGACCGACGCCATGAATGACCAGGCGCGTGAAATGTGGTGTGGCCATGCCGCCCGCCTGCCCGCCCAGGATATCCATCCGCCCCCGTTGCAACGCTATCAGGGAACGCCGCAAGGCGCAAGGCGAACCGGCGGAATCCGCCGCCCGTGTCGAGTCGCGGACGGACCCGGCCGTCGCCCGCGGGGGGAATTCTCCCTTTTTTGCGGCCGTTATGTTAGAATTATTTTGTCCGAGGAGGATTTAGGCAGGACGTTTCCGGTGTGCCATTTGCCACATCCGCCTTGAAAAGGAGGATCTGTCATGCGCATTTGCGAAAAGCATATGGACCTGCTCACCGAGGAAAATCTGCGCGAGCTTCTGGCCGAACAGGGGGGCCCCTGCGTTTCGATTTACATGCCCACCCACCGCCGCGGCCCTGATATCCAACAGGATCCGATCCGGCTTAAAAACCTGGCGCGCGACGCCGAAAGCCGCCTGACGGCGGGGGGGATGCGGCCGACCGAGGCCGCCGACCTGATGGCCGCCGCCGGCGAACTGGTCGAGGACCCCCACTTCTGGCAACACCAGTGCGACGGTCTGGCCCTGTTCCTGACGGCCGACCAGCGTTTCAGTTTCCGGCTGCCGCTGCGCTTCGATGAATTCGTGGTCGCCGGCCGGCGCTTCCACGTCAAACCGCTGCTGCCCCTGTTTACGGGCGATGGGCGTTTTTATGTGCTGGCGCTCAGTCAGGGGGGCGTGCGCCTCCTGCAAGGCTCGCGTTTTACGGTGGGCGAGGCGGCGTTGCGCGACGTGCCGCGCAGCTTGGCCGAAGCTCTGCGCTACGACAACTTCGAAGTTTCGCTCCAGCACCACATCGGCATGGCGCGCGGCGCCTCGGCCGGCGAAGGCGCAGGCGTGCTGCCAAGTCACGGCGGGGCCGACGCCGCGAATTTCAAGCCGCGCATCCAGGAATTTTTCCGCAAGGTCGACGCCAGTCTGCGCGAATTGCTGGGCGACGAACGCGCGCCTCTCGTCCTGGCGGGCGTCGAATACATCCGCGGCCTCTATCACGACGTCAATCGCTACGAGCACCTGCTCGAAGAAGGAATCGACGATCAACCCGAGCGGTTATCCGACGGCGAACTGCATCGCCGCGCCTGGGCGATTGTCTCCCCCCTTTATCAACGCCAACGCCGGGAAACGCTGGAACGGTTTCGCCGCCTGGCGGGTTCGGGAAGCCCTCAGGCCACCGCCGACCTCGATGCGGTCGTGCCGGCGGCCTACTACAAACGGGTTGACACGCTGTTCGTTCCGGCCGGCCGTCAGGAATGGGGCGTTTTCGACCCCGAGAGCAACCGCGTGGCGCGTCACGAGCGCGCGCAAGCGGGCGACGAAGACCTGATCGAACTGGCCGTCGTCCACACCTTGCGTTACGGCGGGCAGGTCTATCACCTCGCCCC
>JAMCWS010000402.1 GCA_023480605.1 bacterium | reverse complement strand
GATATCTTCAAGAAACATGGGGTTTGTGTGTCTCAACGAAAACGCCGTCGGGAATCGGTGCGGGGCAGCCGGGCGATTCGCGGCGCATGTGAAAAGTTCCGTGTCCAACCCGAAGTTCACACGTCTGTTTTTTGTTTTTATTGAACGTAAGGATATTTTTTATTCATCCGGCGAAGAGCCGAAGGGAGTCCAACCATGCCGTCCGAAACTACCATGACCAACCTTGAGGCGGTATTCAAACCCGCGTCGATTGCCGTGATCGGGGCTTCAACCCGACCGGGCACCGTCGGCAATGACCTGCTCCACAACCTGATTTTCTCGTCGTTCCAGGGACCCGTCTATCCCGTGAATCCCAAGGCCAGGAGCGTCCTGGGCATACGGACGTATTCGACGCTCACCGACGTGCCCGACCCCGTGGATCTGGCGGTTGTCATCGTGCCGGCCAAGGCTGTGCTGGGGATCGTCGACGAGGCGGTCGCGCGAAAAGTCAAAGCCATGGTGCTCATTTCAGCCGGCTTCAAGGAGACGGGACCGGAAGGGGCGAAACTGGAACTGGAGCTGTCGCGCCGGGTCCGCGAGGCCGGCATCGCCCTGGTCGGCCCCAATTGCCTGGGGGTCATCAACACCGATCCGGCCGTCAGCATGAACGCCACCTTCGCCCGCAAGATGCCGCGGGGTGGGAAGCTGGCCTTCATTTCGCAGAGCGGGGCGCTGTGCACCTCCGTGCTCGACTACGCCGAAGAACGCCGGATGGGTTTCAGCAAGTTCATCAGCTTTGGCAACAAGGCCGACGTCAACGAGATCCAATTGCTCGAATACCTGGGGCGCGACGAACAGACCTCGGTCATCGCCATGTATCTTGAAGATATCACCAACGGGCGCCTGTTCATCGAGACCGCCCGCCGGATCTTCGCCGAGAACCACAAGCCGATGCTGTGTCTCAAGTCGGGGCGCTCGCCCGAGGGAGCCAAGGCCGTCAGCAGCCACACCGGTTCGCTGGCCGGCAGCGATTCGGTCTATGACGCCCTCCTTGTCCAGAGCGGCGGTCAACGGGTCGACACGATCGCCGAGTTGTTCGATTACGCCGCCGCCTACACCACCCAGCCGATGCCCAAGGGCAACCGGGTGGCCATCATCACCAACGCCGGCGGACCGGGCATCATGGCTACCGACGCCGCCGTCCGCCAGGGGTTGAGGTTGGCCGACATCTCCGAGACGACGCGCGAGACGCTTCGCAAGGGATTACCCGAGGCCGCCGCGCTGCGCAACCCGATCGACGTCATCGGCGACGCCCATTCGGACCGCTACGATTGGGCCGTCAGGCACGTCATGGCCGATCCGGGGGTGGATATGGGCATGATCATCCTCACGCCTCAGTCGATGACGGACATCGAAAACATCGCCACGATCATTCCCAAGGCGATGCAGGGCATCAACAAGCCCGTCGTTTGCGCCTTCATGGGGGCGCGCGACGTTGCCGGGGGCGCCGAGATCCTGCGTCAGAATGGAGTGCCCAACTACCCCTTCCCCGAGGACGCGGTCCGGGCACTGGCGGCGATGACCCGCCTGGTCGAGTTTCGCGAGTTTCATCGCCGTCCCACGCCCACATACGAAAACCTCGAGGCGGGCAAGGCCCGAGATCTAATCAAGCAATACCTGGGCGATGCCAACGAACGTTACCTGACCCAGGTGGAGTGCCGCAGCATCCTCAAATGCTACGGGCTGCCGCTGCTTTACAGCGAAATCTCGCGCGACCGCGACGAAGCCGCCGCCATCGTCGAACGGCTGGGCCGGCCGGTGGCGATGAAGATCATGTCACCCGACATCGTCCACAAATACGACGCCGGCGGCGTCATGCTCAAGGTGATCGGCCCCGACGAAGCCCGCGCGGCGTACGACCGGATCGTCGAAAGCATCACCCGCGTGGCGCCCGACGCCCGGATCCTGGGCGTGCTGATCGAGGAAATGGCGCCCAAGGGGGTCGAGGTCATCCTGGGCGCCAATCGCGACGCGCGCTTCGGGCCGCTGCTGATGTTCGGCTTGGGCGGCACCTTCGTCGAGGTTTTCAAGGACGTTTCCTTCCGCCTGGCCCCCATCCAGTTATCCTCGGCCGAACGGATGATTCAGCAGATCAAGGCCTACAAGATCCTGACCGGCATCCGGGGCAATCCTCCCTGCGACATCGGGGCGATCGAGGAGGCGTTGATCCGGTTGTCGCATCTGGTCTGTGACCACCCCTCCATTACGGAGCTCGATATCAACCCGCTTATCGTCCATCCGCGCGGCGAGGGTTGCTCGGTGGCCGACAGCCGCATCCTCCTGCGCCGCCTCGAACCGGCGGCGGAAGAAGCTCACGAGACGCCGGTCGGGGCGGTCGCGCAAGTCTGAGTCCGCACCCCATCCATGGCGCGGAGAAATGTCGCCGGTCATCCTTACGAGGATGGCCGGCGTTTTTTTTGGCCCGGGAACGCCGGGGCGGCCTGTCCGGCTCAATCCGCGTCGGCGAGATTTTACGGGTGCACGACATAAAAGTGGGTTTTCATAAACCGGTGTCCTCCCAGAAGTCTTCGAAGCGGCCTGAATAAAGGCAGCAGCGTGCGGCGATGATGGCGTTGGCGCCGGCC
>JAMCWS010000073.1 GCA_023480605.1 bacterium | reverse complement strand
CTCAGCGCCGCCGGGCCGGGCGCCGCGGTCCTCAGCCTCAACGACCGCCCGGGCCGAATCCGCTTGGCGGTGGGCTATGGCATGGGATTCGATCCCGTCTGCAACATCACCGACGAGGCCGGGATGCCCCTGCCGGCTTTCGGCTGGGCGTGGATGGAGTTACCCGAGTGAACGGCGGTGGGCGACCCGGCGCGAGAGGCGTTGCTTTTGCCTCGCGGGAATGTTAGCCTGCACCCCCGAAACAACCGATTCGGCCTGCGGAGGAAAATGGACCATGAGGTTTGGTTATGCAAGCAAGGGCAAGGCGCCGTTCGCGCTGATACTGGGCGTTGCGGCGCTCGCGCTGCTGGCCGCCGGAGGTTGCGCGCGCGTCACGACCGCCGCGCCGACGCTGAGCGCCTCGGCAACGGCAAGGCCCGCGGCCGCGCCAACCGCGCCGGCGGCCCAGTCCACCGCGGCCGAAAGCCGCATGAGCCTGGTGGCCCGAGCCGAACGGGAGGCGCGCGACGCGCTACTGGACAAAGTCGGCGCGATGGACTCGGGCCGGGGCATGCCGCTGTCCGAACTGGCCGTGATCGATCCGTTCGTCGGGGCGGCCCTTAAAGACACCGTGCGCGACTCCAAGGTCAGCGAGCGGACAACCGACAAGGACGGGGCGGTGACGGTCACCGTGCGCATGGAACTGTCGCCGATTCAGGATCTTCTCGCCCACTACCCCAACCATGCCATGAAATAGGAAGCGGACGGCCGGGGCTGAACGATCCTGTTTCCCCGCGCCGGTTTCGTTTACGCGGCGGCGATTTCGCCTCCAACTCCGAAACCCAATTGCCTGATCCCCCGCCAATGGACCTGCCGCCACGCCCGGCGGTTCACGCGTGACGTGGCGGCCGGGGGCGGGCATGAAAAAACCTTCGCCCGCCGCGGGGTGATGTCCCAACGGGCGAAGGTTCATGCAATTTTATTGCCAATCATTTCCAACCGCGCGGTCGTCCGCCCGAGCCGCCAGGCCGCGGGGCGGGTGCTCTAGCGCGCATCGGCCAGTCGCCACTGGAGAATCAAGCGATCTTTTCGAGCAACTCGATCGCGCCTTGCGGATCGGGAGCATAACCGTTGGCGTTGATTTCCTTGGCGAAATTGTCGGTGATCGGCGCGCCGCCAATGATGACCTTGACGTTGGGGAAATCCTTGCGCAGGGTCTCGACCGTGGCCTTCATGCCGCCCATGGTGGTGGTGAGCAGCGCCGACATGCCAACGACGCCCTTGGGGTGTTCCTTGAGCGCGGCGAGGAACTTGTCGGCGCCGACGTCGACGCCCAGGTCGACTACTTCCCATCCGGCGCCCTCGACCATCATGGCCACCAGGTTCTTGCCGATGTCGTGCAGGTCGCCTTTGACCGTGCCGACGATGAAGGTGCCCTTGGGCTCGACCTTGGCTTTGAGCAATTCCTCGCGCAGCAGAGCCATCGCTTTTTTCATGGCGTCGGCCGACACGAGCATGTCGGGCACGAAGGCTTCGTTGCACTGGAATTTGCGGCCCACCTCGCGCATGCCGGGGATGAGCGACTCGTTGAGGATTTTTTCGGCGGATACACCCGCGGCCAGCAATTCCTCGACCAGTTCGGTCGCGCCGGGCTGGCCTTTCATGTCGGGAGGATAAGCCGACTTGGCACTGGACTTTCCGCGTTCGATACAGGTCCGAAGGGCTGCCAACTTCTCACTCATGGCGTTAAGGTCTCCTTTTTAAGTGACTCGATCAACTTTCTCTCGCGGCGACAACCAACCGGGCCGAGGCGCTGGCGGCATGGATTTCGTCTTGCCGCCGATACTCACCAAGCCCCGATGACATTCCATACCTTGCCCCTATTTGACCTTGTACTATCGTTTTTGCAACCAAAAATTGCGTGCCAGGCCCAATATTTTATGGTTTTTTTTTGACCGGTCGGACCCTTGGTATGGAATGACATGATCGTGGTATGAATCCTCCGGCCGGCGGCCCTTCATCCGCCCGGGCGATTTCACGCGCCCGCGCCCGGGGCGCGCTTGCGGGTCTCCCCCATTTTGAGTCACAATGAGAATGGCCGCCCGGGCGTGATACCCGCCGGCTCATTCGCCCCCGCCCCTGGAGTCACCCCGATGCCCGAAGCTCATCCCATCGTATCGCAATCGCCGCTCCCGGTTTTGAGACTCGCCGGCGAAGGCGTTCCCCGGTCTCGCACGCGGCGCGAACGCCTGCTGGACGGCCGCCTGATCGTCGAAACACCACGCGGCCTTGATTCGCTTGATCGCCTGCTGATCGGGACGGCCGGCGCCTTCGCCGCCACGCGGGCGCTGACGGTGATGACTCCCAACGCGCTGCCCGCGCTGGCGCTGCGCCTCATCCGGCCGCCGGCCGACGTATCTTATCACCACATCGACCTCTACCGCGTCCGCCAGGCCCAGGCGCTGGCCGCGCGCAATCCCCCCGGCGATGTCGAGGCCCGTTGCACGGCCGACCTGCCCCAACTCGATCCGCCGGCCGACCTGATGCTCATGCCCGTCCGGCGCGACGGCGAAGTCGGCCTCAACCTGGAACTCATTCACCAGGCGCACGCGACCCTGGCGCCGGGAGGCCACATGCTGGCCGCTTA
>JAMCWS010000257.1 GCA_023480605.1 bacterium | reverse complement strand
GCGAACCTACGGCGAACGCCTTAAGGCGTGGGAACGCCAATGGGCCGCCTACCGGCGCCAATACGGCAACCGACGGAACGAGCTTCTCAAGACCGATCCCGCGGCGGCGGCGAAAATCCCCTACCCGCCCTTTCAACCCGGCAAGCCGGAGGCCGACCCGCAACGGCCGGCGGTGCTTTACAACGCGATGATCGCCCCGCTGCGGCCGTTCGCGCTCAAGGGGGTCGCGTGGTATCAGGGCGAGAGCAACACCTCGCGCGCCTTCGAGTATCAAGATCTGTTGACGGCGCTCATCAAGAGCTGGCGCCGCGACTTTCGCTGTGATTTCATATTCCTCATTGTCCAGATCACCGCCTACGAGGCGTTCCCCGGCACGCCACCCGGCCTGCTCGACAACTCCTGGGCGTGGGTGCGCGAGGCCCAGCGCCGGACGGCCCAATCGGTGCCCGGCACGGGAATGGTCGTCACGATCGACGTCGGCGAACGAAACGAAATCCACCCCGGCGACAAACAGACCGTCGGCCGGCGCCTGGCGCTGGCGGCCCGCGCCCTGGCTTACGGCGAAAAACTCGACTATACGGGTCCGGGTTACACGTCCATGACACGACGCGACGGCAGGATCGGCTTGACGTTCAAGCGCGGCCGGGAAGGACTCGCGGCGCGCGGGGACGGCCTCGAGGGTTTCACCATCGCCGGCGCCGACGAGCGCTTCGTGCCGGCCCAGGCCGTGATCGACGGCGACACGATCGTCGTCGGCAGCGACGCCGTGCCCGATCCCGTCGCGATCCGCTACGCCTGGAAAGGCTGGCCCGAGGGGGCGAACCTGCATGACGGAGCCGGGCTGCCGGCCTCGCCGTTCCGGACCGATGGTTTTGCCGACCCGACGCGGCCCAAGGCCAAACCGTGAACCGCGCGCCGGGGCGCGCGAATCACCGGCGCAGTTTCAGGCTGGAAAGGCCGTTGCGCGCTTCCCTGTGCTTGGGATCCAGGCGCAACACCTCCGTGTATTCCAGGAAGGCCGAACGCTCGTTGCCCTGCATCTGGTAGGTCTTGCCGATCTCGTAACGCACCTCGGCGCTGTTGGGCTGGTAGCGCTGCAGGGCCTTGAAATGCACCAGGCTGGGTGTGTAGTGGCCCTTCTGGCGCAGCATCCGCCCCATCGTCATGTGGGCCTGGATGAGTGAGGTGTTGATCAGGTGGCTCTTGGGATCGATGACGCGGGCCTTGCGCCAGATCATGAAGGCGTCGTCGACCTTGCCGTCGTTGAGCAGGCCCCACCCCAGCAGGTTCATGACCTCGATGTTGCGCGGGTGCTTGCGTTGCAGGACCTGGAGTTCCCGCGTGGCCTCGGCCCATTTGTGCTCGTTCATCAGGATGCTGGCGATCTTGAAGTGGGCCTCGAAATCCTCGGGATTGAGTTTTAGGATCTCGCGATAATCGTCGATGCTCTTGGCCGCCTTGGCGCGCGGCGCGGCGCCCGCCGGCGCCGCCTTCTGCTGGCCGTCGCTGGTCGGGATTTCCTCGCTGCCGGTGTGCTCGCGCAACACCTCGATGATGCAGTTCTTGAGATAGTCGTTGTCGGGCTCGCGTTCGAGCTGCGCCCGCCAGCGCTTGACGGTTTCCTTCCAGTAATTGCCCGCCTCGGGCATGTGGCCGGCGTGCTCGCAGGCCAAGGCGAGGTTGTGGATGATGGCCGCGTCGTCGGGATTCATCTGCGAGGCGTTGGTCCAGACTTCCAGCGCTTCGTCGTAGAGGCCGTGGCTGGCGTAAGAATAGCCCAGGGTGATGTAGCTGTAGAGCAGGTTGTTCTTGGCGCGGCGGTGGGTGGGGTCGAGGGTCAGGACGCGCTTCCAATCCTGAATGGCCTCGGCCCACAACTTCTTCTGAACATTTTTCCAGGAACGAACCATGTAGGCCTGGATCAATTTCTTATCGGCCTCCTCGGGGGCGATCTCTCCCTTCTTTTTCCGGCTTTCAAGTTGTTCAAGTCCCTGGGTGAGTTGAATGTCGGTGATCTCGATGCGCTCTTCTTTGTTAAAGAAAAACTCGCCTTTGATATAGTTGAAGGTCCGCACGTCCTCCTGGGCGCGGCTCGCGGGTTCTTTGAGCCGGTCGAAGGCCTTTTGGATGACCATGAAGCGTTCAGTGTGTTTTTCCGGATCGTATTTCTTGACCAGGGCGACGTAGGCCTTTTTGATCTCGTCCGCCGTCGCCCCCTTGTGCAATCCCAGAATCACATACGCGCTTTTTCCGTTGTTATCTGCCACTGGATGTCGTGCCTGTCGTGTCCATTCGTCGGCCGGTGCGTAACCGGGCGGCCCCAGACCGAGCGACCGCGCAAAACCGGCGTCGCCGCGCGCGCAAATTTCGCGGCAGCTTAATAGTTTTACTCGCCGGAACTCACCGATGCAAGTAAAAGCCGGATTACTTGACAAGCGGCCGCGCTCGCCCCCGCGGCGTCAGCCGCCGGGGAAATCGGGGGCTGATCCACAGGTTGCCGCCGTATCGTGGTTGCAGCCTCGCCGAGGGCGACACCGACGACGGGGCAGTCCGGGGTTTTTCGCTCACCGCCGGACCGATCGCTCGATTCAGACATTATTTACAGCATGCCGGTTTGGCATTCGCATCCATCATGGCCTTTTCCGGCGCCGATTTCAAGCCCCTCGTAAATCGACGGCGCCCTGCGGCGAAGCGCCGCCCGGCCCGGCCGGGGGCCAGGCAAGGCTCTTCTCGGCAAACAAGATGCGCAGCCGGGCCATCTGCCGGGCCACCACCCGTTCCTCGTCGTAGAGAGCCTCGGCCCGGCGCCGGCCGGCGGCCCCCAGTCGCGCGCGAAGGGCGGGGTCGGCGGCCAGCCGCCCGAGCGCCCCGGCGAGCGCGCCGACGTCACGCGGCGGCACGAGCAGGCCCGTCTCGCCCTCGGCCACCTCCTCGCGGCAGCCGCGGATGGCGCTGGCCACCACCGGCAGCCCCGCCGCCATCGCCTCGATGATCGACCGCGGCATCCCCTCGCGCCACGACGGCAGGCAGAAGACGTCGCCCAGGGCCAGCAACTCGGGAACGTCGCGGCGCAAGCCGGTGAAAATAACGGCCGGTCGGCCCGCCTCGGTCAGGCCCAGCGCGGCGGCCAGGCGGCGGATGTCTTCCGCGGCGCCGGCGCGGTCGCTGGGCAACGCCTCGCCGATGATCAATGCCTGGGCGCCGGCGTGGGCGCGACGCACTTCGGCCAGCGCCTGGAGGAATTCGATCACCCCTTTCTCGCGCACCAGGCGGCCGATCATAATGACCAGTGGGCCGCCGTTCCCTTCGAGGCCCAACTCGCGACGGGTCCGCTCAAGCCGCGCCGGCGAGATGCGTCCGCGGTCAAACCGGGCCAGGTCCACCCCATTGCCGATCGCCTCGGCCCGTGCGGCGGGCGCGATCCCCTCGCGCACGGCTGTCTCCAGGTCTTCGGCACTTTGAGTGAAGAGGTAATCGGCGCGGCGTTGCGCCCAGCGCTCGAGCGCCACATGCAGGCGGCGAAGCCAGGGGGCCATTCGGTCGTGGAAATAAAAGCCGTGCGCCGTGTAAATGACCACCGGCACGCCGGCGCGGCGGGCGGCCGGACGCGCGATCATCGCCGCAACGGGCGTGTGAGCGTGGACGACGGCGAAGACCGGCTCCGTTTGACCGGCCGGCGTCGAACGCCGGCCCGCGGCGGTGGAGCCGGCTTTGGGATTGACCCTTCCGGCGCCGCGCAGGAGGCGCCCGAGCTGAACCCAAGCGCGCGCGTGCGCCCCAAGATCGATGCTACGCTCGAAAGCGACCGGATGAACGGGAAAGCCTTCGGCTTCGAGCGCCGGCACGTCCGGACCGGGATGGCAGGCCAGGTGCACGTCGAATCCGGCCTCCCGCTGGGCACGCATCAATGGCAGCAGGAAATGGCGCGCCGTGAAATCCACCGCGCAGACCTGTAATATACGGGGCCGGAAGTTCGTCATGCCGGGGCCAGCGTGCCGGAAGTGTTTTACGATGGGAAAAGCGTCAGGCTCCGAGCGTCGACTCGTCGTCCTCGGGAGCATATTGGTGGAGGAATTCCTCGATCTCGCCCTGGATGGCCGTCATGCGTTCATCGGCGATGTCGACGCCGGCAAGCTCGATACGGTCGCCCGTGGCGGGGTCCTCGAAAACAACGACCTCGCCGCCCCGTGCGTCGTTCAGGTTTTCCTTCCACTTAAGCCCGCCCCATTTCATAAGCAGGTGAGCCAAAAAATAGAGGTGCGGGCCGACATCCTCGGTTTCGCGCCGGTCCCAGAGCGACTCGAACAGCACGCGCAGGGCGGCGCTGCGTTCCTTGCGCGTCAGGCGGATCTTGCGTTCCTTGGGGACGCGGTGCGTGATCCAGAACGATTCGTAGGCTTCGTCTTTCATCTGCTGCCAGCAGTCGGGGCAGTAGTCAAGACGTTCGAGGCTGTTCCTGGGTGCGGTTTTGAGGATGCTCGGGTGACGTTCGAGGACGCTGAGCGGCGCGTTGCAGTTCATGCAGATCTTTTGCGGCCGGCCGATCGAAAGAAGCTGTTCTTTATCCATGCGTTTTCACACCCGGTGGAAATCCAATCCCGTTGGCAATCATTTTACGGCCGGCTGTCGGTGGTTTTCAAGTAGTTAGGCCGCCGAGGTGCGGGAACGTCAGAAACTCAAGTCGTTGGGATCGAAGCGGCGGTCATCGTTATCACGCGCGTCGATGCTGGCTTTAGGCGCGGCGTCCGGTTCCGCGGCCGCCGCCGCCGCCGGCGCATCCTCTTCCTCATCTCCTGGCACTTCGCCATCCGCGCCGGATTCCGGAAGGTTTTGCGATACGTTTAAATCAGAGGACGATTCGGAATCCGTTTCGTTTTGGGAATGAGCGGCTTCCGTTACGTCGGCTTGATTCGATAAATCGGCCTCTTCGTTGAAATCCTTCGCTTTTTCCGCTGGAGCGGGACCCGCATTCTCAATTTCGGCCGCCGAGTCACCAACACTGCCCGGAACATCCTGAGCCAGAGAATTTTGCGCCGATAGTCGTGGCAACTCTACCGGCCGGGGGCCCATCGCGGCGAAAACGCCTCCCACGCGTCGGCGCAGCGGCAGACGAGTGATGAAAACGAATCCTCCCAACCCAATCAGCATAATAAGAAGAGCGCCGAACGCAATTTGAACAACAATGGCGCCATACCCCATCTTTTTATCGGATTCGGTTTTCGCTCCGCGTGGCGGACGCAATTGATCGCCCGACGTATTGGACGTAAAAACAATGGTCTCATCGCCATGGAGAACGGACAGTTGCGGCAGTTCGACCGTATACGATTCGTCAATCACGCGACTCACCGGCCGGTCGAGCGACTCAATGATCGCGAAAATGCGCACTGAATGCAATCCGGTCTCCGGCCCTGGGTCGATCCCGTTGGCCCAGATCCCGCGCGCCACCGGTTTAATGATCATCGCCCTCCGCAAACCCGAGGGAGTCGTCCACCAAATCAGCAGGTCGGCCACCGATTCGACCGAGTCCAACTCGCCATTCTGCCGTATTTGAAGAAGAAGCGAGGAAGGCATATTATTCTCACGGGTCAGCGTTACGGCAAATCGTGGTACAACAACGCTTTCCGCTGGGGGAGCAACTGGCGCCCCCCCCTCGGCCGCGGCCAAAGTAAGCATCAACACAAAAAGAATCAAAACCATCCGATATATTGTATACATTGCCATTCTCGGTCGCTTGTCGCGTCGAAGGTTTCTCGATGTCGTATCGGCCTCCGGCGGACGAGGGATGAGATCGCCGTGCGACGAATGATATGACTTGTAGGGAAGTTGTGATATAAAGTCATCGTCGTAGGGAGCTGAATACTGTGGAAAAGCCTGTTAAATTCATATGTGGCAACCATGTGTATGCCTTAACAAAAGCTTAATAAATCGCTCCGCCATTCACAGGTCCCGCATGGATCGATTGGAAGTCGGGGAAATGGTGCTGGGAATGGACGGCGATGGGGGGATAAGATGTGGATAAAAAAAAGGGGAGAACCGGGGATTTCCCGATTCGGTGGTCTCCTCAAAGTCGCGATATGAGCCTTGTATCGATGCGATTACGCAGTGCATGATCGGATGAGAGTTATTCACATCCCGGGCTTGGCCGACTCGCGAAAGACTTGATTGACCGTCCAGTTGTGTATCTGTAATAATATCATATATCTATGATATAAATCACTCTATTGGAAGGCCGAAAAATATTTGCTTCCACCGAGTTATTCACAATGATAGGGGCAACCTGTGGATAAAATAGATATTCTTAATTTGGCTTAGGTTAGCTTATATTGAGAGAGGGCGGCGAGGATCGTGCCAGAGCATCCTATTCACAGCCGACCGCCACGCTGATACGATTTTTTAATGGCGTGTGCCATGCGATGGCGTAACCTATCGTTGATCAGGATTCCAAGGCAAAAACGGTTGTTAACCAATGGTGACGAAAAAAAACAATGTTTTGTTATTGGATAGGCGGTACACGAGAATTTCCTGTAGCTTGACGTCACGACAGACTGCCCAACGACACAACCGATCGTGGACGGAACCGGATCAAAGGGCGCGAACGATCGCGTTGATCGCATGCCTGGCGGTCTTGTGGCTTCTGACTGGATGCGACAATAACAACGCGACGCGCCGAGTCGAATCCGGACGCGCCAAGCCGCTGCCCGAAATGCTTCGGCCAACCACGCCCGGGTCGCCCCTGGTTGCCCACGTGCGCCGGACCCCGGTGTTGACGGCCGCCACTCGCTACGAATATTCATTGCGGCGTAAAGCGGAATTCGAAAAGCAAAAGACCAAGTTGCTACAGTTCTATCGCGTTCAGATGGACAAACTCGCGGAAGAAGCGCGCAATTCGCCACCGACACGCAAGGAACGTCTGGAAGCGCTGCTGCGAAAACTTGAACCGATGGCCAATGATGCGCAAACCAGCCTGACGGCGTTCAAATCGACCCCCGGCGAAGGTTGGGAAAGAGCGGCGCTCGAGCTCAACAAAACACTGGTTCAAATGAACCGGATGCTTCACGAGGCGCCGGTACCCAATCACTGATCCACAGTGTCGGCTCTCTCCAGCAGAGGCTCGATTAACGGCCGCAACAACTCGATTTGCCATTCCATCAAGCCAGCATGCGCATATGCTTCGTGGTCAGGCGGTCGCGAATCGGCCGCACATCCCAGGATCAACTCTTTGAGCACATCGCGCGAGCCCAGCACGCCGGGGTCGAGTCGTAAATCGCGAGCCAGCGCATCCCGCCTGGCCAAAATACTTTTTAACCGGGTTTCCTGGTCACGACTCAGTCGCGATCCATGCCGAGGGGGAACGGACGCCGGCCATGATTCGGCGGGCATAGCGAGCGCGCGCTCAAGGGCCGAGTCGAACGCGTGCAAACGCGCGCCGTGCAACCAGGCGGGCCGGGTCGGGGCGTCTTCGAACCCGGCGTCGGGATGCCCGGCCGCCCATTCCGCCCATTCGAGCAGAAAATCCGGCCGGGCGATTTTGAATGGGGGACGGTCGTTGCGACGCGCGACTTCCTCGCGCCAGTGCCAGAGCGCGCGTAAAACGGCCGCCGCCCGTCCGGTGTAGTGTTTGCCGCCCTTGATCCGCCAGGGGTCCTCGGGAAGCGACTGGCGGATATGGCCAGCCGCGGCGACCGTGCGGCGGCAGCTCTCGGCGTGCCACGGCAGGCGCCCGGCGTGCGCCAGTTCCCTCCGCATGGCGGCCGCGACGCGCCCCAGGTAACGAGTGTCGTCGGCCGCGTAGGCCAAAAGCTCGGGCGGCAGCGGCCGCCGTGACCAATCGGCGCGCTGGGCATGTTTGGAAAGATTGACCTGGCAGATCTCACCCACCAGCGCGGCCAGGCCAATCTGCGGCCGTCCGAGCAACTGAGCCGCCAGCATGGTGTCAAACACCCGTTCCGGCCGGAAACGATATGTCCGGTAAAGCAACCGTAGGTCATAATCGGCCCCGTGGATAAGCAACTCGCGCCGGGCGAGCAGGCCCATCAGGGATTCGAGATCGGGCCCGGCAAGCGGATCGACGATCCAGTTGCGTCCGCCGACGGTAAACTGCAGGAGGCAGAGCTTTTCGCGATAATGGTGCTGGTTGTCGGCTTCGGTGTCGAGTGCGACCGTGTCGTGCGCCGCGACCGCAAGGAGCAGGGGATCAAGATCTTTACGGTCGGAAATCAACGTATATGATTCGGACATCGCGGGGCCGTCCTTCAGTCGGACCGGAATGGTGTCGGCTACTATATCCAATCCCCGGAACGGCCGGCAACCCCGAACGGCGGGCGAATCCACAATCTTTCAATAGGTGCCGCGAAAAGGTGTTATACATGGCGTCTTTAATCTTGCAGGATGTCTGTTAAGCCGGCTTCAGTCGGCTCTTCCTTGCCCCCGGCTTTCAGTTAGTTGATAAGCGTGATGAGCGATTTTTTGAGCGTGCTTCAGCACGGCTTCTCGACTCATCTATGCTGCGCTATGTATAAAAAGAGCTAAAAGGGCCCGGAACGTGTGTATCCGGCGCGCAATGACAACGGCGGCGCGGCCTACTCGCCGTTGGCTTCGGTCACCTTCCCCGGGTTCGCATCGGCCACTTTTTTAACGCCGGCGAACTTTTCGATAAAAGGCTGAATCAGGTCAATGGGGATCGGGAAAAGCGTCGTCGAGTTCTTCTCGGTCGCGATCTCCGCCAGGGTCTGAAGGTAGCGCAACTGGAGCGAGATGGGATGACGCTCCATCATCTCGGCCGCGTCGATCAGGCGCTGGGCCGACTGGAACTCCGCCTGGGCGCCGATGACCTTGGCGCGGC
This sequence comes from bacterium, assembly GCA_023480605.1. Lineage (GTDB taxonomy): Bacteria > Sumerlaeota > Sumerlaeia > MVZB01 > MVZB01 > JAMCWS01. The sequence continues at coordinate 5,293 of JAMCWS010000257.1, read as the reverse complement.
GGATGCGTTCGGCTTCGGCCTGGCGGGCGATCGCCCGGCGCATCTCGTCGGGCAGATCCACCTGCTTGGTCTCAACGGCCGTCACCTTGATTCCCCACGGGTCGGTCTGGGCGTCGATCGTCTCCTGAAGTTGCAGGTTCAGTTTCTCGCGGTGAGCCAGCAGTTCGTCCAACTCCACCTGGCCCAGGATCGACCGCAGTGTCGTCTGGGCGATTTGCGACGTGGCGTAAAGGAAATCCTCGACCTGCACCACCGCCCGGTTGGGGTCGATCACTCGGAAGTAAAGGACGGCGTTCACTTTGATCGACACGTTGTCTTTCGTGATTACGTCCTGCGGCGGGATGTCCTGGGCTACGATCCGCAGGCTGATGCGCACCAGCCGGTCGATGGGCCAGATGATGACCTTGAGGCCCGGCCCCAGCGGCTCGGGCCGCAGCCGCCCCAGCCGGAAGATCACCCCCCGTTCGTATTCCTTGAGAATTTTGATGCAGTTGGTCAGGTAGAAAACGATCAGGATGATGACGACGAACATGCTTTCGGGAATCATGCGCGCGCTCCTTCAGTGTTTTTCAATTGCAGCGGTTTTCTCTCCGGTTGAGCGATCGGCGGGCGGCGCGGCTTCCTCGTGGGAATGCCCGGCCGCCGGCGCCGCTTCGTGATGCGGTCCGGAATCGCCGGCCTCGAAACCTTCCGCGCCGTGATGGGCCGGCGTTCCGGCGGCGTCGGCCATCAGGCGTTCCACGGAGTGAACGAAAAGGACATACGCCTCGACCGACTCGCGACCGGCTTCAATGCTTTGGCTCGCACTCCTTCGGGTTTCGGCGGCTAGCTCAAAGCGCTCGCGGATGCCCGCGGCCACCACCGCCGTCACCACTTTGACCAATTCGTCCTCCGTGTTCTTCTCCAGGGCCGCGTCGGCCTCCTCGACGCCGGGCTCCAGTTTCGTTCCCGCCGGCTTGAGTCCCTCGAACGACGCGCCCTCGCCCGCCCGATGCAGCCGCACGAGTGTCTCGTAGAAATACTGGTCGGCCAGATCGCAGGCGTCGGGCCCCTTGGCCCGGACCGTCAGCGTTTTCTGGAAAGCCGCGCGAATCGCTTCCTCGTCCTTGGGCTGAACCCACTTGAGCACGGGCGTCACGTCGCCGTTTTCGAGCGCCTTGCGGGCATCCTTGACGACCGGCCCATCCATCGTGTCGCAGTGCGCCCGGCCCACCCCCGGCATGAGCCGGATGGTGAAGGCCAGGAGAATCGCGCAGCCCGTTTTACCCGCTCGCTTGACGCTGACGTTCTTATTGGTCCTCCTTTCTTGCCGGGGGTCATTGGCCCGGTAGCGATCGATGACTTTCTTCGGTTCGACGATTTTGAATCTCCCGGACGTGTCGCGTCCAGGCGGTCTCGGCGTCTCGTTTCAGGACGTTTTCCGCAACGCCCGGCGCGGCGTGGATGGTGGCTTTGCCACCATTCACGCCGCATCGTCTTACTTTTGCTTCTCACCGGCGGTCGATTCATGGTCGGCCGGTTCCACCGTGAGCCGCAAGCCTTCCACACGCAGCACGCGCACCGGCTGCCCCTTGCCGACGGGGGCCGTGGCCAGCGCCGCCCACAACTCGCCGTGCACGAACACCGTGCCGCGCGGCGAAAGATCCGTCGCGGCGTGCCCCGTCATCCCCACCAGTTCCTGGGCGCCCGTGGCCACCGGAAACATGACGCTGCCCACGGCGCGGTGGACCACGAACAACACGATGGCGGCCAACGTTCCGACGGCCGGAATGACGATCCCCAGCGACACGCGGATGCCCGAGCCGGGCTCCTCGAACAGCATCAGGCTGCCCAGCACGAGCGACAGGATGCCGCCCAGCGCCAGCAGGCCGTGGCTCATGATCTTGATCTCGGCCACCAGCATCACCAGGCCCAGCAGGATGAGGGCGAAGCCGGCGTAGTTGACCGGCAGCGTCTGGAAGGAATAGAGCGCCAGCAGCAGGCAGATGAGGCCGGCGATGCCCGGGAAACCGATGCCGGGATGGGTAAACTCGAAGATGAGTCCCAGCACGCCGAGCATCATGAGCAGGTAGGCGACGTTGGGATTGACGATGACCGATAGGAAACGTTGGCGCAGGCCCATCGGCGTGGAGACCACCCGCGCGCCGGCCGTGTGCAGCGTGATGACGCCCGTGGGAAGTTTCACCGGGCGGCCGTCGAGCCTGGCGAGCAGGTCATTCAGATTGGTCGCGATGAAGTCGACGATATGCTCCTTGAGGGCCTCTTCGTCGGTCACCGAGACGCTTTCGGTGACGGCCCGGCGCGCCCAGGCCTCGTTGCGGCCGCGCAGACGGGCGATGGCCGTGATCCATGCGACCGTGTCGTTCACGATTTTCTCGCTCATCGGGTTGGCGTAGCGCTCGCCCCCCGGGGCGGTGGCGCCGCCGGTGGTCGCGTCGTCGGCGCTCCGGGCGCCCGGCCTCTCGCCCCCCGGCGAGAAGAACTTCCGGAAATCCCCGCCGCCATCGAGCGTCACCGGATGGGCGGCGCCGATGTTGGTCGAGGGGGCCATCGCGGCCACGTGCGCCGCCAGGGTGATGAACACTCCGGCCGATCCCGCCCGCGCCCCCGACGGAGCGACGTAGACGACCACCGGCACGCGCGCGTTCAGAATGTTGCGGACGATCGTGTGCGTCGACTCGAGCAGCCCGCCGGGGGTGTCGAGTTCAATGACAAGGCAGACGGCTCCCTCGTCCTCGGCGCGGGCGATGGCCGAGTCGATGTAATTCTCGGTGACGGGGCTGATAATCTGGTTGTCGAGAACGATCAGGTCGACGCGGCCGGGCGCGGAGTCTTTTTCCGCGACGGTCGGAGTCGGCGCGACGGCCGGGGCCGCCAGCGCCGGCGGGCGATACGTCCTATCCCCCGCCGCCAGGATCAGCAGACCGCCGAGCAGAAGAAACGTAAGCCGCCGAAATCGCATGGAAATCGCCCCGCCCAAAAATGCAGCACCGTGTCTGAACCTGCTTTTCATCTTAATCACATTCGGCCGCGAAGTTGATCAAAATCCGCATCCGCAGCTCAGCTCCGCGACTCTTCAAGGCATCGCGTCGCCAGGGCGTAATGACGCTGAGAATCCATATTGGTATTTTCGACGGATAAATATCCGATGATTGACGGGGATGGATTCACCGTCCCCGGATCAGCCGCCGGGGCAGGACGAAGGTTTGCCGGACCGTCTGGACGACGATCCAGCCGGGAACGAGGAGGAGCATCAACAGCGCGAAATAACCCTCGCCCCGCCGATCATACCAACCGGGCATGTGGTCCAGAATCGCGAAAAAGCCGCCCGTGCGGGTGAAAACGGCCGGATTCATGGCCGTCGCCAGTCCGACATAGACGATCATCCAGAGCCAATATTTGGAGGTCAACGGCGCGACGAGGGGCGCCGTGAGGGCGCCTTTAGCACCGCCTGCCTCGCCGATCCACGACCAGCCGTGAGTGTAAACGTAATAGGGTCCCAGCACGATCGCCGCCGTCGCCGCCCAGCCCAGAACGAGCAAAAACCATTCCCAGGTCCGGGGACGTTGCTCAGCCGGCCGCGGCTCTTCGCCCCGAATGGCCGCCGCGACGCGCTCGCGCCCCCATTCGCACGCCGTGCAACGATACGCCGCCCGGCCGTCGGGCAGATTCTCCTTGACGGTCGGCGCGCCGCAAAGCGGACAGTCTGGCGTACGCTCGGCCATGACCGTGGCGACTCCGCGCAGTCGATCTACCACTTCCAGTTGCGCACCGTCTCGACCATCGCCAGCACGTTGCCGACCGGCGTGCCGGCCTGAACGTTGTGGCACGAGCAGGCGATGTATCCCTGACCGCCCGCGCCCAGCGTTCGCAGGCAATCGAGCGTCTCGCGGCGGACGTCGTCGGCCGTGCCGAAGGGCAGGACCGACTGGTTCTCGACCCCGCCGTGGAAAATGATCCGCCCGCCGTAGCGCTGCTTGAGGACGGCCATCTCCATCGACGGGCAGACGTGCTGAATGGGGTTGAGCACGTCGATGCCGGCCTCGATGAGGCGCGGCACCAGCTCGCCGGCCGCGCCGTCGGTGTGGTAGAAGACCTTGACGCCGTACGAATGGGCCAGGTCGCACCAGCGCTTCATCCGGTCCTTGAAGAAACGGTCCCAGGTTTCGAGCGAAACGAGCAGGTTTTTCTGGCTGCCCATGTCGTCGCTCAGAAACATCAGGTCCACCGCCCCTTGCGCCCGGTCGAGGAAACGACGGATCATCGCCGTCTGGCATTCCTCGATCCGGTCGAGGACGGCGTCGACCAGGTCGGGGGCGATCAGCACGTCGATGAGGGATTGTTCAAGCCCCCGCATGGCGCAGTAGATCTCGAAGAACGAAACCCACGGCCCCAGCGTCAGGAAATCGCCGTTGACCGACCGCGCGTACCGGACCGCCCAGTCGTAATCGAACTGGTCGGGGTCGGGCCACCAGGCATAGTCGGCCACCGCCTCGGGCGTATCGAAGCCCGCCAGGGGGGGCGTGGTCCGTTCGCCGTATTCGGCCATGCCGGCTTGGACCGTTTTGGTGCGCACGCCCCATTCATTGACCGCCTCTCCTTCGCCGAAGGGGGCGCGCGGTCCCTTGTAGGGCGCGTTGACCCAGGCCAGCTTGTCCAGCCCCAGCGCTTTCCACAGGGCCGTGGGTTCTTGCACGCCGAAATGCCCGGCCAACGCCGTGTAAATTTCGGGCGTATACCATAGATCGACGGGCATCCGGTCGACGGGCCGGCGATCGAGAATGGCGAGTAATCGTTCCCGGGAGTTCATCGCGGCTATTTCCTTTGAAATTGGGGCAATTTTATCGTTCCGCTGGACGATGCCCCGAACCTAACACGGCGGTCCCGTTTTGCCAAGCGTCAACGGACTGGGCCCCTATCCTCGCCGCGACCCCGTCGGTTCCGGCGCGGACCGTGATTCGCCGCCGGCCGGCTGCGCCCCGGCGCCGGCCGCGACGGGGATGCCGGTCTCTTTGAACAGCAGGCCGAAGAGCGCCAGAACGACGGTCGCCATGATCGCCGGCGCAAGCCAGATCTGGCCCCACAGGTGGCCGGTGACCTTCTGGGCCTGGTCCATGATCTGGTAATGCTGGACGACCCAGCCGGAGGCCTTCGCGCCGATCAGCATCCCCACGCCCAGGGTGACCAGGGCGATGAATCCCTGGGCGCTGGCGCGCAGTTCTCGCGGCGCCTGCCGGTCGACGTATATTTGCCCGGTGACGAAGAAGAAATCGTAACAAATCCCGTGCAGCAG
>JAMCWS010000311.1 GCA_023480605.1 bacterium | reverse complement strand
AGCTCTGGAAAACGAAGCCGATGTGTTCGTTGCGCCAGCGCGAAAGCTGGTTTTCCGAAAGGACGCCCAGGTCGGCCCCGAGCACCAGGCAGCGGCCGGCCGTGGCGCGGTCGATGCCGGCGATGAGGGGCAGCAGGGTGGACTTGCCCGAACCCGAGGGACCCATGAGCGAAAGGAACTCGCCCCGGACCACGTCGAGGCTCACGTCGTCGAGGGCGACGACTTCGGTGTCGCCGTGAGAGAAGACCTTGGTGAGGCCGCGGACCTGGACGATCGGCTCGTTCACGATGACGACTCGACGATCCGGGTGCCGTCGGCGATCTTGTCGAGCGGTTCGACGATGACGCGCTCGCCCCCCTTGAGCCCGGCCACGACGGCGACCCCCTTCTCGCCCGCGCCCCCGACGGTGACGCGGCGCGCGACCGCCGTGCCGTCCTGGGCGATGAAAACGAACTTGCCCCCGGGCCGGTCGAGGAGGGCGGCGTTGGGCACCCAGATGCGCTCGGCGACGGCGCGCTCGGCCGGGTCGGGATCGCGCAGAAAGGTCACTCGCGCGTTGACTTCGGGTCGGACGAAATCGCGCGGCCGCTCGATGGCCACCTTGACCCGGACGGTGGCCTTCTGACGGTCGGCCATGGGGGCGATTTCGTCGACCTTGCCGTCCATCGGTTCATCGGGGTGGCTGTCAAGGCGGATTTGGCAGCGCTGGCCGGCGCGCACCTTGCCGACGTCGTTTTCGCTCAGGTCGATCTCGACCTGAAGGTCGGTCAGGTCGGCCATTGTCACGACGGAGCTCTTGGCGCCGCGGGTGCCGCCGAAGTTGATGTTGGTGACCAGTTCGCCCTTGTCGGCCAGTTTTTCGAGGATCGTGCCGGTGATCGGCGCGCGCAGGACGGTATAGGCGAGTTGGGTGCGGGCGTAGGCGAGGTTGCCGAAGGCGGCGCGCACGGCGGCTTCGGCCGCATCGATCTCCTCGCGGCGCGGCCCCTTGCGGACGAGTTCATAACGCTTGCGTGCCTCGTTCAGCACGGCAAGGGCAACGTCGTAAGCCGTGCGGGTGCGGTCGAGTTCCTGGCGCGCCACGACCCGCTCTTTGGCCAGCGCCTCGATCCGGTCCAGGTCCTGCTTTCTACCGTCGAGGGTTGCCTGGGCCGATTCGACGGCGGCGCGGGCGGCCTCGATTTCCTCGGGCCGTGAACCGGCCTGAAGTTCGGCCAGGCGCGCCTGCGCGGCCGCCAGTTGCCCGGTGGCGGCGTCGACCTGCGCCTGGTATTCCTCGTCGTCGATGCGCAACAGGACGTCCGCCCTCCTCACCTTCCGCCCCTCGACGACGTCCATCTCGACGATGCGGCCGATGATCTTGGAACTGACCTCGACCTCCTTGCGGGGAATGATGTAACCACCGGCGGTGAGTACGGGAATCGGCCCGTCGCGGTTGCTGTCGGCCGCGGCGAGCACCACCGTGACCATGACGGCGTTGTGGCCGGCCGCGTAGTAGAGCCAGGCGCCGCCGCCCGCGGCGAGAACGGCCAGCGCGGCCAGCCAACGCCAGAGACGGCGCGCGGGACGCTTCCGCGCGCGGTCAATGTGCAACTTGCCCAGTTCGCGGCTGAGATCGGGTTCGGCCATCGTCTATCAAGCCTGCCTTAGAGCGTCCAGGACCGGCCGGCGCGCGGCCCACGAGGCGGGCAACATGCCGCCGATGGTGCCCATGATCATGGCGAAAAGAATCCCCCGGGCCATGAGATCGGGCGTGATCGCGAAGTAAAAAACCACTTCGCTGAAACTCAGGAAATTGGTGGTTCCCGTGGCGATGCCGTTCATCGGCAGCGACAGCAGGCAGCCGATCAGTCCCCCGACGGTTGCCAGCGTAATGGATTCGAGCAGAAAGGACACTAAAATTGAAAACGGCGTGAAACCCAGGATGCGCAACGTGGCGATCTCGCGCGTCCGGCCGGCCACGCTGGCATACATCGTATTCGTCCCCGCGAAGCAGGCCCCAATGGACATGATGACGGCCAGGAAGCCGGCGAAGGCCCTCATCGGGCCGGCCACCTTGGTCTGCTCCTCGTAATAACGGCGTTCGGTCCGGGCCATGAGTTTAATCCGCGGATCTTCGTCGAGGCGCCGTTCGATAGCGGCGACGGCGGCCCGGTCGGTCGCGCGTAGAAAGACCGTACTGTAAGCGTCGCGGTTGAATTCCTGCATGATTTCTTCATCGTCGGCCCACATTTCGCTGTCGTAGGAGGTGCCCTGGGCGTCGAAGACGCCGACCACCTGCCAGCGGCCTTTGCCCAGGTAGGGGCGGTCGCCGATGGCCATGCCGGAGAAGCGCCACGCGACCTCGCGCGCCACGACCACCTCGCGCAGCCCCGGCCGAAACCAGCGCCCCCGCACGAGGCGCACTTTGGGGCGCACGGCGATGCCCTGCGCCTGGACGCCGCGGATCTGGAGGTTGGAGGGCTTGCCCGAGTCGGCCCGCGGCTTGTTGACCAGCACGAGCACCTCGGGCGCCGCCAGGGGCGCGCCCGCCGCGTCGCGCGCGATGCCGGGGTCGTTGCGAATGACCTGGTACTGGTCGCGGGTCACCGAGCTTTGGCCCTCGGCCTGCGCCCCCTGGCGCATGACAATCA
>JAMCWS010000101.1 GCA_023480605.1 bacterium | reverse complement strand
CCTCGGGGCTTATCAACCTTGTGCTGGACCGTGCGCAAGACTGAGCGCGTCGATTGCGCGTCGTTTACGGGTTGACAATAATCGCCGATAACCGGTTTTATATTAAGCTTAGAGCTTTCGCGCCGTCCGCCGGGGCGGGGCGATTTTCCAGCTTCTGGCACAAATCGAGGAAACCACCGTGAGTCTGCAAATCTACATCGACGGCCTGTTTTACGACAGGGAAAACGCCAAGGTCAGCGTTTTCGACCATGCCTTTCTATACGGCGACGGCGTCTTCGAAGGCATCCGCGTTTACGAAGGCTGCGTCTTCCGGCTGCGCGAACACCTCGAACGGCTTTATTCGTCGGCCCGTTACATCATGCTCACGGTGCCCCTCGAGATGGACGAACTGACCGAGGCGGTGGCCGAAACGGTCCGCCGCAACGAAATCCGCAACGGTTACATCCGCCTGGTGATTTCGCGCGGCGCCGGCACGCTGGGTCTCTCGCCGTGGCTTTGCCCACAACCGTCGGTGGTCGTCATCGCCGACTCGATTACGCTCTATCCCAAGGAATACTACGACAACGGCCTGGTGCTGGTGACCGTGCCAACGATGCGCAACCGGGTCGAGTCGCTCAACGCGCGGGTCAAATCGTGCAATTACCTCAATAATATCCTGGCCAAGATCGAAGCCCATAACTCGGGTTGCGTCGAGGCTCTGATGCTCGATCACAACGGCTTCGTGGTCGAATGCACCGGCGACAACATTTTCGTGATCAAGAAGGGCAAGCTCCGCACCCCGCCGTCCTATCTGGGGGCCCTCGAAGGGATCACGCGCGACTGCATCATCGAAATCGCCCATGAGAAAGGCTACGCCGTCAGCGAGGAACCCTTCACACGCTACGACATCTTCGACGCCGACGAAGTGTTTCTGACCGGCACCGCCGCCGAAGCCATCCCCGTGGTCGAGGTCGACAAGCGCCCCATCGGCAACGGCAAACCCGGGCCGATCACTCACGAACTGATCGAAGCCTTCCGCAAACGGACGGCGGTCGACGGCTACCAGGTGTATGCCTGAACGACCCGGTTCCCCAGTCCATCGCGTCCCGCCTGACCTTCCGAATCCGAATGCCCGCCGGGCCGAATGAACCGGCGGGCATTTCATTTGGAATGTTCCCGCTCGGGTTCCGGAGTTCTGGTCCGCCGCGCGTTTGGCCTTGCCAGCCGAGGGCGTAATGGGGATGATCGAAACAGTCCCGCCGCCAGATGGCGCCTTGCCGCCCGAGGACTTCCATTGATGACCCCAGCCCCGTCGTCTTTCCCTTATCCGCCGATGAACGACCCTCTCGTTTCGGTCATCATTCCCATTTATAACGAACGGGAGTTGATCGAGACGGTGCTGCGGCGCGTGCGGGCCGTCCCCTTTCGCAAGCAACTCATCCTGGTGGACGATTGCTCGCGCGACGGCACGGCCGGGATCCTTGCGCAAGAAGCGAGCAAACCGGACACCCTCGTCCTGCGCCACGAGCGCAATCGGGGCAAGGGTTTCGCCATCCGCACCGGTCTGGCCCGCGCCACCGGCCAGATCGTCCTCATCCAAGACGCCGACCTCGAATACCAGCCCGAGGAATTGCCTGGCCTTCTGGAGCCCATCTTCCGGGGCGAGGCCGGCGTGGTCTACGGGTCCCGTTTCATGGGCTCGATCAAGCGGATGCGCCTGCCGAACCGCGTGGCCAACCACATCCTGGCGGCGATGGTGTCGGTGCTCTACGGCCAACGGATCACCGACGAGGCGACGGCTTACAAGGTTTTCCGCAAGGAGATCATCGACGCCATCGAATTGACCTGCGAGCGTTTCGAATTCTGCCCCGAGGTGACGGCCAAGGTGTTGCGCCGCGGCGTAACGATCCTCGAACGTCCGGTGACCTTCAACGCCCGCACACCCGAGGAAGGCAAAAAGATCGGCTGGCGGGACTTCATCACGGCCGTGCGGGTGCTGGTGCGGTGCCGGTTCTGACACCCCGACTGGCCTGAGAGGGGCCGGTTGCATGGGATTGGAGCGCATCGCGGATCGTGATATGATGGGCAGGTCGGGTGGGGCCGCTTCCCGCGCCACCGCATCCGGCGATCCGAGGCCGTGTCATGAGCGACGAATCGCATCTCCCCCTGGCCGACCGGCTCAAACGCGCGTCACACCGCATCTGCGCCCTGATCCTCAACTCGGATATGGAGTGGATCGACATTTCGTTTGAGATCGACCGGATGCGGGAGATGTGCCTGAGCGAGGCGCCCGAGAAGGCGGAACTGTTCGATGCGCTATATGCGGCGCGCTTCGAACGCCTGTGGGACCAATGGCGCGGCCGCGCCGCTTCGGGCGCGCCCCCCCCCCGCGGCCCGGGAAAATAAAGGACTTCGTCCGCCTCCCCCTTGGCATCCCGACTGGCCCTGAAATAATTGGCGATGGCGCGCCGCCCGTCGCGCCGTTACAAGCCCATGATATTATAACCGGCATCGACGTGAATCACTTCACCCGTGATCGCGCGGGCCGCGTCGGAGACCAGAAACACCGCCGCATGAGCGATCTCGCCGGGGTCGATATTGCGCCGCAGCGGCGCGTGGTCGGCCACCTGGCGCAGGACGCGGCTGAAACCGGTGATGCCGCTC
>JAMCWS010000363.1 GCA_023480605.1 bacterium | reverse complement strand
GTACCCATGTGTCTTCGTGTCTTTACGTGAGTTTATTCATTATCACACAAAGACACGAAAACGCAAAGGTGTTGAGTAGGCCACACACATTTACCCTCACGAACAGGCGATCCCGGTGCGAAGTTTATTCATTAACGATCCTAACCATCCGGGATGCTTTTTCACTGAAGCGCCGCGATGTTCCGGTCGGGCGGTTTAACGGGCAGGTAAACGGCGAAGTGCGCCCCCCCGTTCCCCGAGGGGTGGCCATCGCCCGGCGGATTCCCCTCGCCCGCCCCCCCGGCCTCGCCCGCACCGCCGCCGTCGGTCGAGCGCAATTCAATCGAGCCGCCGTGATCCTCGATGATCTTGCGCGTCGCCGCCAGGCCGATGCCGGTGCCCTTCTGGCCCTTGGTCGAAAAAAACAGATTGAAGATCTTGTCGCGAATCTCCTCGGGCACGCCGGGCCCGTCGTCGATGATGTCGATCCGCACCTGGTTGCGATTCTCGAGTCGCTTGGTGCGGACTGTCAGGTGGCCCTCGCGCCCCTCCGGGATCGCCTCGATGCCGTTGCTCAACAAGTTGAGCAGGGCGTCGTAGAACGACTCCGGATCGATCCAGATGTCGCCCAGATTCTCGTCCAGTTCGGCGCTCAGGCTCACGCCCCGCTCGCGCGCCAGGTCGCCCAGCGACTGGAGCATTTCGCCGACCATCCGGTTCATGTCGACCGGGTGGGTGCGCACCTCGCTTTTGCGGCAATAATTAAGGATGTTCTCCACCAGCCCCCGAATCTTGCGGTTGGCGCGCTTGAGCACGTCCCAGCCTTCGGCGGCGCGCTCGACGTCGTGGCGCAGCAGGCCCTGCTCGACCAGGTATTCCCCCCCCTGCATCGTCAGCAGGACGTTCTTGATGTGGTGCGCCACGCCCGTCAGCGAGACGGCCACCGCCGCCAGTCGCTCGGCCTGGATTTTCTGTTCGTAAATCCGGGCCTTTTCGATGACGATGGCCACCTGTTTGCCGACGGTCTCGAAAAACAGGATCTCGTCCTGACTGAAAACGTGAACATCCTTCCGGCGGGCCGTCATCACCCCGATGATTTCCTCCTGGATGCGCAGGGGAACGCACAGGTAGGCGCGGCAACCCAGTTCCAGCGTCGAAGGCAGCGGCGCGTAACGCGGATCGACATTGGCGTCGGCCAGCGCGATCGCCTCCCCGTCGCGGGCCACCAGTCCGGCGATCCCCTGGCCCAGGTCGAAGCCGACCTGCCCGATCAATTCGGGCTCAAAACCCACGTTGCTGCGCAGCACCAGGCGCTTGCGTTCTTCGTCGAACAGGTAGATCGAGCAGACCGGCACGCCGAGCAGGTCGCCCGTGATGCGCACGATGTGGGCCAGGATGTCGTCGAGCAACATCACCGAACCGACGAAATGACTGATCTCAAGCAGTCCCCCCAGCACCCGTTCCAGGTTTGGGCAACTGACCGGGTCGGCCTCGAAAGATGGTTTTATGGGATTGCGTACATCCATGACACCGCTCCGATCGCGCCGGCCTGTGGCCGGACTTCATCGCCGAGGCGACCAACCGCCGGTTCTCCCGCCCGCGCCTCGCCGAACGGGAACCTGCTTCCCGTCCGTGGAAACTAACATGGTTTCCGCCGTGGGACAATAAACTTCTTGCACATCGTCTCGCCACGCCCGGGGCGCCGCGAATGGCTCATATTTTATCACCGGCGGCGTTCGATGTCTCGCCAAATGATGCGCGTCGGCCGGGCAGCGTCCGCGGACCGTCTGAAAAGGCGTCCCGTAAAATGAACGTCGGCGGGGATCATCCGCTCGGAGCCCCCGCCGCCGTTCGTAAGCGCATCGCGCGCGGATCCTTTACCTGGCCGCCCGGCAGATCCCGGCGAAGTCGGCCGCTTTGAGCGAAGCGCCGCCGACCAGCGCCCCGTCGATGTCGGGCTGACCGAGCAGTCCCTCGGCGTTATCGGGCTTGACGCTCCCGCCATACTGGATCCGCACGGCGTCGGCGACGGACTTGTCGTAAAGCTTGACCAGCAGACCGCGGATGAGGGCGTGTACTTCCTGGGCCTGCTCGTTGGTGGCGACTTTGCCCGTGCCGATCGCCCAAACCGGCTCGTAGGCGATGACGAGACCCCTGACTTGGGCCGCGTCGAGGCCGGCCAGACCGCCTTTGACCTGCGTGGTGATCACGGTTTCCATCCTGCCGGCTTCGCGCTCGGTCAGGGTTTCGCCGACGCACACGATGGGCGTCATGCCCCCGGCCAGCACGGCCTTGGCGCGCTTGTTGACGCTTTCGTCGGTCTCGCCGAAATACTGGCGCCGCTCGCTGTGGCCGACGATCACATACTTGACGCCCAGCGCGGCGAGCATCCCCGGGGCGATCTCCCCCGTGAACGCGCCCTTGGGTTCCCAGTGGACGTTCTGCGCGGCCAGGACGATGTTCGAACCCGCCAACGCCTTGGCGGCCCGCTCCAGGCACACGAATGTCGGTCCGACGACCACCTCGCAGGCCAGTCCCTTGACCAGCGGAACGAGTTCCTTGATCAGGTTCTCCGCTTGGTCAGGCGTGTTGTGCATTTTCCAGTTCCCGGCAATGATGGGCTTGCGCATTTCGTGATTGTCTCCCTTTCCGATGGCAGAATGATTGTGTGCATGGCCTGTCCGGCAACGCCCCCGGACTTGTTTCGCCCGCAAACCGGAGCGGAGAGCCCAAGGTTCGTTCCCGTGTCCTGTGCCTCCAGCCTAAACAAACGGGGCCGCCCTGTTGCCAAGGCGACCCCGGAATTGGCCGTCATGCTTGGCCGAGAACTTATTTGCCCGCCATGATCTTGCACAACTCGACGCAGCGTTTCGAATAACCCCACTCGTTGTCGTACCAGCTCAGCACCTTGACGAAGTTGCCGTCGAGCACCTTGGTCGAGGGACCGTCGATGATCGAGCTGAGCGGGCAGTGGTTGAAGTCCACCGAAACGAGTTCGTCGTCGGTGTAGCCCAGGATGCCCTTGAGCTCGCCCTCGGCCGCCTTCTTCAGGGCCGCATTGATCGCTTCCTTCGTGGTTTCCTTGGCCAGCACGACCGTCAGGTCGGTGGCCGAGACGTTGGGGGTCGGCACGCGCATCGCATAACCATCCAGTTTGCCGTTGAGTTCGGGGATGACCTTGCCGATGGCCGAGGCCGCGCCGGTCTTGGTCGGGATCATGCTCAGGGCCGCCGCCCGCATCCGCCGGGGATCTTTGTGAAGCTGGTCCAGCGTCCGCTGGTCGTTGGTGTAGGAGTGGATCGTGGTCATCAGACCGCGCACCACGCCGAAATTGTCGTTGAGCACCTTGACCATCGGGGCGAGGCAGTTGGTCGTGCACGAGGCGTTGGAGACGACCACGTGTTTGGCCGGGTCATAAGTCTTGTCGTTGACGCCGATGACGAACATGGCGTCGGCGTCGCCCGAGGGGGCCGAGATGATGACGCGCTTGGCGCCGCCGGCGACGTGCTTCATGGCGGCTTCGCGCTTGGTGAACAGGCCCGTCGATTCGATCACGATCTCCGCGCCCAGCTTCCCCCAAGGCAGGTTGGCCGGATCTTTTTCGGCGAACACGGGGATCTTCTTGCCATCAACGATGATGTTCTTGTCGTCGAACTTGACCTCGTTGCTCAGCGGGCCGTGCGTCGAGTCGTACTTCAGCAGGTGCGCCAGGTCCTTGGTGCTGCCCAGATCATTGACGCCCACGACGTCAATCCCCTGGTCCTCGATCGCGGCGCGGAACACCAGGCGCCCGATTCTCCCGAAACCGTTGATGCCGATTTTAACTGCCATCTTCGTCCTCCTTGAGACTCCGTATGCGATTGGGTGAATGCTGATTCCACGATTGAGCGAACGCCCGGGCGGCGCCACGCCCCGTGGCCGAGTCGGCCGCCCCTCGCGCCGGATGCTGACCGGTTGATTTCCCCCGGCCGATCAGGCCGGTTTCCCGAAAGCTTAAAACATCCGCCGCCCGGACATAAATATCCCGAATAACTTACCGTCTGCGCCGGGAAAGTCAACCGTAAAATGCCCCGGCCGCGATTGGCGGGCACTTCCATCGACCAATCCGACCGGCACGGTCGGGTAGGTGTATTTTGAGGGCAGGATCGAGAGCCATTATTTCTGACATCAGGATCTTTTTTACGCCGCCCGCCCGCGGCGCTCCCCAGGCTCTTCGTCTCAATTCGTCCGAAACGTCGCATCGCGGCAGAGTCGGGCCTCCCGCGTCCGCCCGGCACCGCGCGCGGCGACGGACGCCGCGCTGCAGGCTTGGCGCCGGGCATATCGCTCCCATCCCCGACTGCCCGCCGCGCTTTCGATTTCCGGGATAACCTGCAATTCCACCACCCGCACAATCGACGGTTGCGAGGCGGATCCCGTCTTGCCCAGGAAGCGGATTTTCGTCGTCTCGACCGGCGCCGGCGCGGCATGTTCGCGGCGGGTTGCGGTGTTGCCGCGCAGGTCGGCGTCGCCGAAGGTCCGCCAAGCCGCCCCGTCCCAATATTCGATCGCGTAGTCCCGCGCCTCATAACCTTTCATCGTGTAAAAGACGATGAGGCTCGTTCGGACGGGCGACGACCAATCCAGTTCGACCCACACCGGTTTCCCTTCCGAGGGCGGGTCGGTGGCGGCGTTGTTGGACCATTGCCCCCCGAACGACGTGACGTCGAATTGGCCATCCACCACGTTTTCCGGCCGGTAGAACGTGCCGTTATACGTCGGGTCGCTGCTGCTGGCCGTTACCGTCGGCGGCGGCAGGTCGTTCGTCTGCCGCAGAAGGTCCTGGTCGCGCTGGTATTCGGCAAACTGCGCCCGGCCCGCCGGGGTTCGGAACGTCGGGTCCGCCGAGGCGCTCCCGGTCGGATTCTCCGATGTCAGAAGCAGCATCCAGTCCTCGGCGTCGGGCAGGGCGGGCAGGCGCAGTTTGCCGTCGACCGCGACGCAGGCCGGTCCGTCGCTGAACGTCCCCAGGCGCGGATCATACCATTGCGTCCGATACGGCCCCACCGCGCCCGGCAGCAGGGCGTAATCGAATGCCCTCCCGTCGCTGTCGCGCGGGAAGTAGACGGTGATCGTGTCGTCATTGCCGATGCAACTGGCCGCCGGCTGGGCGTATTCGCCCAGGATGGGCGTCATGGCGTCGAAGCAGGGCGCCAGCTCCCACCAATGGATCGAGGTGTAGAATTTCCTCAGCCAGGCCAGCTGCTGGCCGCCGGGCCGTTCGAGCGCCTCCCACCACGGCAGCGAAGGGCCCCAGTCATCCACGAAGGTCATGTCGGTCGTCGACGCGGTCGGGTACCACAGGCCGTGGCTGCCGTAAGCCGCCCCACGGCAGCCCGACTGCCACGCGCGCCAGAAGTTGAAGCGGATGATGTAGCCGCCGTCGTCGGGCATATCGCGGATGCCTTCGAATTCCGTCTCGACCAACGTGACAGGACGCGGTCGGCCGGCCGTCTGGTCGGCCCAGGCGTAGGCGTAGAAGGGCCGCGGGATGCCGGTGGGGCTGCTGTGGCCGCCCTCGACCATCAGGTAATCGATCCACGGGGCGGTCCACTCGTCGCGCCGCTCGCCCCCGATGTTCCACGGCCACGGCTGGATGCTGGCCGCCCGTCGGTAGGGGTCGATCGACTTGACGTAGTCGGAGATATCGACGGCCATTTGCATCAGGCCGCTGGCGCGCTTGGTGGGCGAGTTGAATTCCGGGCCGATGCCGTAGTGCACCGGCCAGGCGCCGTAACGCGCCACCATATATCGCATGACTTCCTTCCACTCGGCCGTCGTGTTGAGGGTCGGCCCGGTCGACCAGATCGGGAAAACCACCGGGATGAGTCCGCCATCGATCAGGCGCGCGAAGTAACGGTCCATCTCCTGCCAGGCGGCGACGTGGATGTCGCCGGTCTGATGGTAGGCCGGCAAGCTGAATCCCTTGACGCCGCCCAGCATGCCGCAATGGATGATCGTGTAGCCCTGGGCTTGGCGCCGCCCGACGCACTGGCCCAGCATCGACGTGATGCCGAAGCGGTCCAGAGTCGCCAGTGCCTCGTCGGTCGAGGTGTTGGGGCCGGCCTTGTCGAGCGGCATATAGCTGTCCGACGGCGTATACCACCACGTGTCGCCCAGATGGAAAAAGGGCGTGCCGTCGGTATAGGTCAGGTAATGGCCCGATTCGCTCACCTTGAGAAATCCCCCGTGCCGGTAAAGGGGATTCGTGCTGGCGGCGGGCAGGGCCGTCAGTGCCCCGCTCCGCAGGTCGAGGCCGGCGTCTTCCTGGCAGTGGGTCGTGTACGTCCACGCCCCGGCAGCCGGCGGCGCGAAGCGGATTTTCCAAGCCGTGCCGCCGTCCCAGAAGCCCGGCATGCGGATCGTCGTGCCGTCCGGGCCGGTGAATACGGCCGCAAAATGGATCGCCAGCCAAGGCTTTGGGGGTTGCGTCGCCGCACTGAAGGCGAATTCGGCGGGGCGATACTGGTAATAGGTCTCGACGCCCGCCGGCTTGGCGGCGCCCGCCGGCTTGGCGGCGCCCGCCATCGCGCCCACTAACATCAGCACGCCAATGGCCTTAGCCCAGCGCCACTTCCAAACAGTCATTTCCGCGACTCCTTGCCGGTCTTCGTGCCGCCTTTCGCTGGAGCGTGGCCTGCGGCCCCTTTCTTATAGCGCACCCCTGGCCGTGTGGAACAGCAAAAGCATCCCCCGATGGCCGGTGTCGAACCTATCCTGGCGACGATATGAATGTCGCGGGCTCCATCTATACTGACAAGTATTTCGTGTGCTTCGGTGTGCTTTTGTGGCTAATCTCGGCTTTATTTAGATTTCATAATCGCCGATCCCGTCGAGGGTTCCGGCCCGGTAGGCCGCCCGGAGAACCAGCAAAGCCGTCCGGTCGTCCGCGTCTTCGACGCGCAAGCCGAGTATGGATCCGTCCGGATCGTTTTCGCTGAAAATCCGGATCGGGCGCCGCACCCGATGAGTGATGTGCGGCGGCTCGCGCCCGATGGTGATCTGCAGCTCCAGTCCGCGATCGGTCTGTTCGAGCGTCAGACCTTGCAAGGGAAGCCATTGGGCGACGATTTCGGCCGCAGGATTGTCGATGCGCGGTTCGAGCGTGAATGCCGCCGTGTCGAGAACCCGGACCGACACGAGTCCACCCCGTTGCTGGCGGCTGAACCGGTCGCAGAACGCCGCCCACGACCCGCGCATGATTTCGAGTTCCTTCATCGAAAGGTTCATCTCATTCCTTCGCGAGTTGAATGACCCGGCCGCCGACCCGCTCCAGGCCCCGCTTATCCCCGCCCCGATTATGATACCATCGCGTGATGCACCCGGATATCCGGCGCTTTCCTTATCTCGGAGCGCTGATCCCCCTCGATCCTTCAGGGCAGGGCATTGCCGTTGCTCACGCGAAGGCGCAGCGCATGTGAAAAGAGTAAAGAATCAGGGTGTTTCCCCGGCTCGGGATTTGTAGTTGAATCTCGCCGGCGGAATTGCTTCCATAGCTCTGCCTGAGACCGAGCGCCGATAGCGCCCGCCCGGGGCTGGCATGATATCTCGCGGCGACCTGTTTGACGGAGGCCCGGCCGAGGAGTCTTTTTCATGACGTCGATCACCCGTCCGAATATTGTGTTGATCATGGCGGATCAGATGGCCTTCGACGTGGTCGGCGCGCTCGGACATCCCGTCGTCAAAACGCCCCACATCGACCGCCTCGCCGGCCAGGGCGTCGCTTTTACCAATTGCTACTGCAATTCGCCCCTTTGCACCCCTTCGCGGGCGTCGTTCGTCACCGGAACGCTCACGCGGCGCAACGGCGTTTTCGACAACGGCGTCGAGTTGCCGGCTTCCGCCCCCACCATCATGCACCTGCTGCGCTGCAACGGTTACCGGACGATCCTGTCGGGCAAAATGCACTTTATCGGACCTGACCAGTTGCACGGCTTCAGCGAACGCCTGACCACCGATATTTATCCTTCGAGCATGGTCTGGAGTCCCGACTGGAGCCGGGGCGCGTATCACAATGCCGGCACCAGCGTGCTGCGCCTCAAAAAATCCGGCGCCTGCCGCTGGAACATGCAACTCGAATACGACGAAGAGGTGCTTTTCCGAACGCTCGAACGCATCCGCAAGCTGGCCGACGAGCGTGAGCGCTCCCCCTTCTTCCTTTGCGCTTCTTTTACGCATCCGCACTGTCCCTTCGAAATCACCCCGCCCTATTGGGACATGTATGAGGGGGTCGAAATCCCCATGCCGGCGGCGCCCGGCATGCCACTGGATGCCATGCATCCCTACAACCAATGGATTCAGGTGCATCACGGCCGTCACCTTTGCGAACTCACCGACGACGAAATCCGCGCCAACCGCCGCTCCTATTACGGCATGGTCTCCTATTTCGACAACCTGGTGGGCCGGGTCGTCGGCGAACTGGCGCGCCTTGATTTGCTTGAAAACACCGTCATCGTCGTCACCAGCGATCACGGCGAAATGCTCGGTGAACACGGCATGTGGTTCAAACGCACCTATCACGACCCTTCGGCCAAGGTACCCCTCATCGTCCACTGGCCCGGAGTTTTGACGGGCGGGCGGAAACTCGACGCGGTCGTTTCTCTCGTCGACCTTAGCGCGACGCTGCTGGACCTGGGCCGGATCGCCGACTACGACGAATGGCTTGCCGAAATGGACGGCGCCAGCCTCATGCCGCTGCTCGAAGGCGCCGGCGCCGACTGGAAGAACGAAGCCATCTGCGAATACTATGGCGAAGGTCTGCTCCACTCGATGACGGCCATCATCCGGGGCGGATATAAATATGTTTACGTGCATCGTCATGAACCGCTGCTCTTCGACTTGGAAAGCGACCCCCACGAAACGGTCAACCTGGCCGGCCGGGCCGATTGCGCCGGTTTGCGCGCCGAACTGCACGCGGCGCTCACCCGCGATTGGGATGGCGACGCCATGGACCGATGGGTGCTGCGCAGCCAGCGCCACCGCAAAATGCTCTTGGCCTCCCACGCGGCCCGGGGCCAGGGGGGATGGGGCTGGGATTACCAACCTTTCTTCGACGCCTCCGGGCAATATCGCCGCGATGCGTAAGCCGCCGACTCGGCGGCGCCCGACGGATGCGCGGCGCCCGACGGCTGGGTAGCGGCCCGCACTCCAAACCGACCCAGGCATCTTTACTTCATCCGATTGCCTCCCGGTTTCGTCTTGAGCGTGTTGACAACATCAATCGGTTTCTACCCGGAGGGCCGGCCTCCGGGCCGGCTCCGTCGATTAACGTAAGCCCTGATTCGTCACAAATGCCGCATGCCGAATCCGACACGCGCGCCGGCTCTCCCGGACTCGGTCAATCTTTGACGACAACAAAAAACTCAAGATGCGTTCTTACCGCCCCGTCGGTCATGAAATATGTTGAATCTTTTCGCGAAAATTGTTTCCATGCTCGGAACTTAGCCGTCGCACGGATTCGGTTTATTGCGATTCGGGGGGGGCGGATCAACGGCAAGTCGCCCGCTCGCCCGCCTGCGTCGCGGCGTGTCTGCGGGTATCGTCTCCGTATTCCATCTCCAGGACCCGCGAGGGTCGAACGGAACCCGCTTAACGCATGCAAACCATTTCATCGATTCCGAATCTTCCCTTGTTTGTCGTATTGATTTTGATGCCGCTTCTTGCGGTCGGATGCGCCCGTTCGCCCGTGGCCGAGGGCGAAGCCGGGCTCGCCCAACCGCTGACCCTCACACTGGAGATGAGCGCCCTGCACTATGCTCCGGGCCAGGCCGTGGTCGTCACCGCGCGGCTGGCCAATCCTCAGGCGGCCCCCCAAGTGTTTCCGTCCCTCAATCACGTCTCGTTGAAATTTTCGGTCCGTCCGAATCACAAGGCCGGGGCGGCGGCGCCCTCGGCGGGGCGGAGGGGACCGCCCCCCATGGTCGAGATCGAGCCGGTGTATTCCGAATTGGAAAAGACGGGCCAACCGGCCACGCTTGCTCCTGGAGCGCCGCTGGCGCGGTCTTTCGTGTTCACCACCCTCGCCATGGAGCGGGGAGACTTCATCCTCCAGGCCGTCTACGAGATCCCCGACGAAGCCCACCCCGACCGAACCCGGCGCATTTACGCCCGCCCGGTTCCCTTTACAATCCAGGGGAGCAAAATCGCCGCCCATCGCTACCTCAATGGTTTGCTGATCCGTGAAGACGCCATCGCCCGGGCTCTGGCCCGCGACGACGGCGCCACCACGGCGGCGGCCTCGGCGGTGGTGGCCGTCCTGGCCGGCGACCGCCCGACCACGGCGGCCTCACCCGCGGCCGCCTCCTCCCCCGGCGCACGTCAGACCGACGCCATCCTGGTGCGCGACGACCGGGGCTTCCTCAACTGGTGGGTCAACATCCAGCCGCCGGGCGCGCCTGCTCCCGTCCGCGCCTGGCTGGTCGACCCCTATTTCGGAAAGGTCTGGAGCCAGGCCCGTCCGTTTTCGCCCGACCAGTTTCGCAGCCGTGTGCAGGTTCCCGAGAAGTCCCGGATTTTCAATCCGTTGCGTGATCGGTGGAAAGGGAAATAGTCCCGGGCGCCCTTTTCCCCGCGTGATTTGATCCGCCGGCCGATATCGCCCGTTCGGCCGGCGCGTACGAATGCGACAAGCCAAAGGAGAAAGCGGTTATGTTGCGAAAACTACTGTTGTTCGCAGGTTTGCTTGGCGTGATCGGGGCGGCTTCGGCCTTTGCCCTCGACACGGGCGGGGCGGCCAAGCCTCCCCAAGACAATTTGGTGCGCATCCTGCGTACCTCGAACAAGGCCCAGACCAACCGATACGTCTGCGAGGCCTTCGAGTTCAAGAACGTCAATCCCTTCAACCTGATCAACTTCTTCTGGGCGGTCACCAGCCGCGAAGAAGGCGGGATTTATTCGTTCGTCAAGCCCGGCGAGGAACGGGGGTATATCGTCGTCATCTGCCCCGAATATCAACTCGACACGCTGCGCAAGCTGGCCCGCGACCTGGACCGGCCGCAGCTCAACAGCGCCCCCGGTTCGGCTTACATCACCTACCGGATGAAGTACCGTAATATCTCCGATCCCCAGTTGCTGGCGGTGGCGGCGTTTTATGCCGGCGCCACCGGCATCGTGTCGCCCGACGTGCCCACCAATTCCGTGCAGATCTACGACGCTCCCCAGGGCGCCGACGAGACGGCCGCCGCGTTCGAGGAAATCCTTGACAAACCCCTCCCCCAGATCGAGATCGGCCTGAAGGTACTCGAAATTTCGGTCAACAACGATTCCGCCATCGGGCTGGATTTCGTCGCCTGGAAAAACGGCCCGGGCAAGGTGCTGGCCCAATGGCAGGCCATCGGGGCCGAAGCCAACATCAGCCGCACCGGCCAGGCCCACTTTAACACCCGCGGCAGCGGCATTTACCTCGATTACCCCTCGGCCTTCTTCGACTTCCTGGTCGAAAAGGGCAAGGCCAACGTCCTGACGCAGACCAAGTTGGCGGCGGTCAACCGCGCCCCGGCCACCCTGACCACCGGCGAGGACATCCTCTACTACGCCGTCTCCGACAACAGCACCGTCGCCACCCCCGGCACCGACCGCCTGGTCGATGGCGCCACCACTCCGGTCGCGGTCGGCCCGGTGACCTTCCCCACCCAGGGGCGCGTCGTCTCGGGCGGCAACCTCCGTTACCCGTGGCGCAGGAGCGACCCCAACTATCCGCTGGCCCAGTTCCCCCAGGACAGCCGCCCCATTCAGTCGATCGTCAAGGCGGTCGATACGGGCGTCTCTTTCGTGGTGGTCCCCACCATCGGCGAGAAAACGCTCAATCTGGACCTGAACATGAAGGTGATCGACATCCGGGGTTACGACGGGGCCGGACAGCCGCTGCTCAATTCGCGCCAGGTGGCCGATTCGATGGTCGTTACGCCGGGCGACGAAGTGATCTTCGGCGGCCTTATTCGCGACCGCCGCGTCCAGAGCGTCGACAAGGTTCCCGTGCTCGGTTCCCTGCCCGTCCTCGGCTATCTCTTCGGTCACGAGACGACACTGAGCCAGAAATCCGTCGTCGTCGCCATCCTGACTCCGCGCGTCGTCGCCGGGAGTGACAATCTGACCGCCCAGGACAAGTCGCTTATTAAAAAGCAACTGGGCGAGGAAGTGCTCGTGCTCCCCCGCACCGAGTTCGGCTTCGAGCAGAATTTCGGCGCTACGTTCTGAATCCCCGTCCCCTCATGAACCCATCACAGGAGCCTCGGATCATGACTCATCCCATCGCATGCAAAACGCGCCACTTGTGGCGCCGCTTTTTAACCCTACTTCTGTTGGGCGTGCTGGGCGCCGTGACCGCGCCGCCGGCCCATGCCGTGGAACGGGATTTCGGTCAGGACGTGCAAATCGATTCCACGCCCAGCCCCCGCGACATGGTGACCGATTCCAGCATCAACCAGTATGGCAGAGGCCAGACCAACAGCCAGATCGACAATTATATTTTCCAGAACGAGCAATTGAACCTTGATCCCGACAGTGGCATTCTACGGGTTTTGCGCACCAACCAGAAGGCCCTCGTCAATGGTTTCGTCACCGCCCTGGTGCCGCTCAAGCACGCCAATCCCCGCGAGCTGCGCGGCCTGGCCCGCACGATCTGCCGCAAGGAGGGCGGCGACGCCGATGTCCTGCAGGACAAGGTCAGCGGCAAGAACTACCTGGCCATCGTCTGCCCCGACTGGCAGATACCTTACGTCATGAAGACCTTGGCGGCAATCGACCAGGACTGGATTTCCGAAGTCGAAGACGGCAGCATGGTGATCTATTATCCGGCCCGTCATCGCGACGCGCGCGACATCGCCAATGTGATCCGCTTTTATGCGTCGCCCGACAGCGTGCGCGAGATCGACGACGCCAACAACGCCATCCTGTTCTTCGACCAGCCCTGCCTGCAAAAGCTCATCGAGTTCGGTCTCAAGGAAATCGACGTGCCGCCCAACCAGATGACCCTCGACGTGGCCGTCTACGAGGTCGACACTCAGAACGACCTGGCGCTCGGTCTGGACTTCGAGTCCTGGAAGAACAGCGCCGGCCGCAACCTGTTCGACTTCGTGTTCTGGGATTTTGACCACGACGCCGCTGGCATGGGCCTTTTCCCCGGCACCCTCCCCACGCCGGCCACCGACTGGGGGCATGTGCGCTCCTACAACGTGTTGCTGACCACCGCCTACCTGGATTTCCTTCAGGCCAAGGGCAAGGCGCGCCTCATGAACAAGGCCACCCTCGTCGCCCGTAGCGGCTCCTCCACGCAACTGGCCGCCGTCGACCAGTTCGCCACGTTCGAGTCGTCCTACGACACCGCCCCCGAGCCGGTAAGCCTCGAGTCGTTCCACTTGTTTGACATTTACGATTACTACTACAAGAGCGGCGCGGTCGCGCTGTCGGCCGAGGAACTGGTCAAGCTGCCCGTCGCCGACGCCGTCGGCAAGGTCGATGCGTTGCTGGCTTCGATCGGGGCCGACGAGGCCTCGCGGGCCCGCGTGCGCCAGACCCTGACCGACAAGGGAAGCCAGTCCGGCGTCCTGACCTTGGACGATCTGCACGCGACCGATGTCTCGCTCGACGTGGTTCTGGAAGTATTCCGCGACCGGATGCTGACTTATCGCAAGTCCAGTCAGCCGGCCGGCCTGCTGCTTTCGGTGCTGCCCGTCGTCGGCCAGCTTTCCTCCGAGGTGGCCGTGGCCCTGGACGTCTCCGACGTGACCGGCCTGACCCCGGCCGGCCTGCCCGTGCTTTCACATCGTTATTTCAGTTCGGCGGTCGAAGTCAAGGACGGCCAGCCGTTTGTGCTGGGCGGCATCCGTAAGACCGAGGACGTCAAAACGTCCAGCGGCATGCCGTTCCTGCGCGAAATCCCCTGGCTGGGCTACCTGTTCAGCCGCGAGGTGACCACCAAGCGCGAAAAAGAAGTCATCGTCGTCATGACGCCGCGCTTCACGATCTGTCCGGCCGCCGCCGCCCAGCCGCCCGAGGAAATCGTTCAACTGCGCGACCTGGCCCAGGGCAAGGACGTTCCCGTGCCGGAAAGCGCCTTCGGGTTCGATCAGTGGCTGCTCGACAAAGCCAAGCAATGAGCCCGCCGCGGCCGTCATGAAACCAAAACCCGCGCCTTGACGAATCCCCGGACCACGGTCCGGGGATTCGTTTGGAACATCCGGTCACCATCTTGTTATCGGATAAACGGCATTCTACGTAGAGCCATCTGACTTTCCGCGCTTCCCCCCCCGCC
>JAMCWS010000229.1:332-2665 GCA_023480605.1 bacterium | reverse complement strand
ACTTTGGATCGACGCGGGCACTCAGGATGGCGTATTGCTGCCGGCATTCGATTACTATGGGAATCGTCGAGTGGCGGGTGGCCGCGTTGACATCGGCCCGATCGAGTTCGGCTCCACGCGGACCGCGGTGCGATTCTGGTTGCCATACGAGTAACCGGGCGCTTAGCCGGTTATCGTACTAAATACATCGATGAATCGGTCGCCGGATCGCAGAAACGGATCGGTCGATGACAGACGCTCATGATGTCTCCGTCCCTGAAAGCCGACATCAGTGACTGTTATTTGGTAGTAGAAAAACAGAAATAGAATACGGAGATGATTTACAACCGCCCTTCGCGAGGTGTTTGTGGAAAGACTGACCGACGTGCCAAACGGGACTATGAATCCCGAAAATTCGACCGATATAACAATGGCTATCGCCGAATCGGTTTCGACTAAGGATTTAATCGCTCTTGATCCAAAGTTTGAAAAAAAAGGTCGTCAAATCGTGGATCGGCTTGGACGAGCTGTTCGCCATTCCCCGCTTCTTATTGCTTGCTTGCGGAAGCCAAGGTTTCAAAGTCTCCAGACAGAAGGCATGATCCTGCTCGTTACGCGGGACGTAATTGGCCGCCTCGGCGATCAGGCCTAACGACGATGGACCGTACTCCTGAAAATCTTTGACGAACAACTTATACTCACCCAACCAGATATCGACCGCGGCACCGCAACAACGATGACAGTAAAAGGCCGTCCAGACCTTACTGGTTGATCCGGATTGGTTCCAGTGGGGCAAGTCCGGAATCGCCGGATCTTGCAAGGTAAGTCACACTTTTTTAGCTGAGTTGAGGAGGCCCCACCTTGAAGTGTTTCAAGATGGCCTCCGCAAGGGTGTAAAAAAGGCGTAAAATGGCGAATTCAGTGGGGGGCGGGTAAGAAAAAACGGCCTGCGTAATTCGCGCAGACCGTTGATTTTCTTGATGGTGCCGGGAAGAGGACTTGAACCTCCACGGGATTTCTCCCACAAGATCCTTAGTCTTGCGCGTCTGCCAGTTCCGCCATCCCGGCGCCCGGATCGGCGGCGGCCGAATTAGGTATCGCGACCCCGGCGGCGCCACCGAAAATGATAGCTAACCAAAATCTACGCCGAGGCTCAAGGTTTTTTTATGGCAGGTTCTTTTACGACGGCGTTCCGCGCGCTTAACGCCACGGTGCTGCTTCTTTTCGTTCATCAACGGTCGGTTCGCGCCGCCGAACGCCACGCCGCGTACCGGGGCGCTGCAACCGCAATGCCGAACGTTGCGTTTGTAGATCGAAAGATTTGCCGTGGCGAGGGGTTTGACCAACGTGTGCGAGTTTAGTAAGCTTGCTTGCGGAACTGACCATCGCCGGGGTGGGCGGCGGGCGAAGCCGGATCCGGCCGATCGAGCAATCACCATCGAACGTTGGTAAAGGGGATCAAACCATGAGTAAATTCCGACTTTTCGTTCTGGGGATGGTCTGCGTGGCGGCGCTGCCCGGCTGCATCTCGCTTTCGCCCCTGGGATTCGGCTCGAACCGGGGCAAGGTGCGCCTGGAAGAAATCGAGCCGGCCAAGCACTTCTACACCACCGACGAAGTGCTGATCATTCCGCTCTCGGGGCTCGTGCGGATCGGCGAGACCGGCGGCTTCTTCAGTGAGCCGGGCATGCTGGTGACCCTCAAGGACCGTCTGAAGGCAGCGCGCGACAACGACTGGATCAAGGCCGTCGTCCTGCGCATCGACAGCCCCGGGGGGACGGTCACCGCGGCCGACCTGATTCACGAGGAAATCATGCGTTTCAAGAAGGAAACCAGTAAGCCCGTCATCGCGCAACTGACCGGCGTGGCGGCCTCGGGCGGACTTTACATCGCCATGGCGGCCGACGAGATCTACGCCGTGCCGACGACCGTCACCGGCAGCATCGGCGTCATCACCATGCTGCCCAGCCTCAAGGGCCTGGGCGACAAGATCGGATTCGAGATGCGGGTCATGAAGTCGGGCGCCAACAAGGACCTGGGGTCGCCCTGGGCGCCCCTGACCGAGGAGCAGCGCGACATCTTCCAGGCTCTCATCGACGACTACTTCGCGCGCTTCAAGCGGATCATCATGGACAGCCGCGGAGCCAAGGGACTGACGCGCCCGGCGCTCGATTCGCTGGCCGACGGCCGGGTCTTCACGCCCGAGGTGGCGGTTCAGGCCCACCTCATCGACGGCATCAAGTATCCCGAGGACATCCTCGCGCGGGCGCGTGAAGCCGCCAAAATCAAGGACGCCAGCATCGTCAGTTACGAATATCCCTATCATTACCGGGGCAACATTTACGCCCAAGGCG
>JAMCWS010000229.1:0-282 GCA_023480605.1 bacterium | reverse complement strand
CCGAATCCCACACCCCACGGCGAAGTTGAAACCACCGAGGGAATTGGCGGTCCGCGGGGTTTTACGGCGGGCGCCGTCGCCGCAGGCATCAAACGCTCCGGCGGACTTGACCTGGCCGCGATCCTCAGCGACCGGCCGGCCGTGGCCGCCGCCGTGACGACCACTAATTTATTCCGCTCGGCGCCCGTGCAGGTCTGCCGCGAACGCCTGGCGGCCAATCCCCGGGTGCGCGGCGTGGTTGTCAACGCTGGGATCGCCAACGCCTGCACCGGAGCCAAAGGC